>CACWRR010000008.1 GCA_902763335.1 uncultured Lachnospiraceae bacterium
GAGTTGAAAAAAAATCTTTTGGTGGATAAATCGCACCAAAAGATTTTTTATTTTCTCTATTTTGACTATATTATTCAGCCCCCGGCTGAACTGTTACCCCATCGGGCATGTACTAAGCTGACAGCATAGTACATGCTCAGTTTTTTGTGCTATAATAATTAAATGGATTTAAATAATAAAATATAGGTAGCAAGAAGGATATGATAAATATGAAAAAAACAACTGATGAATTACTTAAGGCACTTAATAATACGATGCATATAGACACATATTTAAAAGAAAACAGCGAATCAATGATAAATGCAGATGTGTCATATTATTTAAATGAAAAAATAAAAGAAAAAAACATAACTAAATCAAAAGTAATTAAGAATTCAGAGTTGAATGAAATATATGGATATCAGATTTTATCGGGAAAACGAAAAGCATCAAGAGACAAGCTTATATGCATATGTATAGGTGCCGGTTTTGATCTTGATGAAACCAACGAAATACTAAAAATTGCACTTTTTTCACCACTTTTTCCTAAATTAAAGCGGGACAGCATAATAATTCTGGGCATACAGAATCAGGAACCTGTGTGGAAAATAAATGAATCATTATTTGATTATAAACTCGAAACATTATCATAACTGTAAATTAACCATGCTATTCCAGAAGTAGCATGGATTTTTTTGCATTTCAGATATTGTTAAGGTGTTGATATAAATTGTATATTATTGTAAAATAATACAAAACGAAAGGGGCGATACACAGATATGATTAAATGTCCGGTGTGTAAAAAGGAGATAGCAGAAGAAGCAAATTTTTGCCCGTATTGCATGACAAAATTTACACATGATAATAATGAGAAAAATGTTATTCTGGAGAAAAGGGGTAACAGGCAAAAGACACTTATAATTATTTTGTTAATTGCTGTTGTTGTTATGTTTTTTGTGCTGTTGATGGCATTTTATAATTATAATAAAAAACCAGATTTAAAGAAAGATGTAACCGGTACATCAGGAAATATTGAGAACAATATAGTAAGCAATACAATACAGACAGAAAACGTTGAAAGTACAACGGGGGCTACAGAAAGCGAGTCTGTAACAGAAAATGTAGATTATACAAAATATTACGGCATGTGGAATGATAAGAGTGGAAATGGTGTAGATGTTGAGGTAGATGGTGGAGTGGAACTTCAAATACAGGTTGTTGCCGGAAACCGCATAACATTTGAATTGACCACCTGTCAGGCACCGCCTATAAATCGTGTTGCTTCAATAGAAAATGTTAATTCTGTTATAGAAGATAATAAGGCAGAATTTACATTCAGTGATGATGGCTGGGGAAATTCAGGTATGGGTTATCTTGAATTCCGAGAAAATGAGATATATGTAAAGTGCGAAATCACATCGTATAATGCTGATGCAATGTGGGATTTAAATATTGACAGCGTACTTACGAAGGATGGAACTAAAAAGTGCTATTTTAAGGGATGGGTAGATGGATATGCGAGTAAGATGATAGAAAAATTGGGATTAGATGATGTTAAAACTACTAATTCGTATGATATTGGAGGCTTTGAAATATATTCTAACAGTGAGGAAAGTATTGTTTTAAAAGTAGGCCGTAATGATGGCATGATATATGAGATTGATATATATTATGATAGAATGGAGGATATAGGAGATAAGAAGAAATATGGATATTGCGAGGGTGTGGAATATGGAAGTTCTTATAAGCAAATAGAGGCAAATAGTGAGCAGATTGTTTCGAGTCAAAAGTCGGAAGAAAATCCGGATATTACAGATACAACATTTAATGGAGATAAAAGTGGTTCAGTGGTTGTTGTCGGAATGCGAAACGGTAACGTCGAATACATAAAGTACCTCCACTACAGCTAAAACCCACCTATACAAAACCACCAAAATTCCATAAAAACCGTCCGTAAAATTGACAAAAATGTCAAGTGTGGTATAATATAAGCTATGAAAAAAGATTGTGTAATGCAGTGGGAAATTCACAAAACGGGATTCCCATAGCTGGGGAAATACTTATTATGCTCTTTTTGAATGGGGAACGAAAAGATGCCATAGTATTGGTTATGGCGGCAGTGGCAGTTGTAACAAAGATATGTGAGAGATGGCTTGGCAAATATGCCAAATACATATATGGCTGTATTATTCCGGTGGTAGGTGCCATTACAGTTGCATTTGCTGACGGAGGACATTTCATTGCCATGACTCATGGATATTTTATGGTAACAGTTATGATGATACCATACTACAATTTATCACTTAGTTTGGTTAATGCACTTGTGACCGTAGGAGTAAATCTTGTGGCAATGCTATTATTCCCTAAGGGATATACTGCAATGCATCCGGTAGTAGGCTGGGTATTTATAACAGCAGTGTATGTGTTACTTGCCATAATCTGTATGATAGTTTCAGATCGTACAAGAAAGATGTTTTATAACATCAGGGAAGGCGAAGTTGATTTGGAAAAACTGTTAAGTGGTGTTGAGGCATCGGCAGGAGATATTCAGAAGTCATGTGACGGTATCAACGAGTCATTACATGAATTTAAGGAAAGCTCACAGGATATTTCAGCGTCAACCGAGATTATTTCAGACAGTGCCGCTTCGCAGATAGACAAAGTAACAGGAAGTATTGATATATTTAATGAATTAAGCGAAAAGATTACATTATCTGAACGTCAGGTTGAAGAGACGGTTCAGAAGGTAAATGAAGTTAAAGATAAGAATGAAGAGGGTTCAGCAGCTATAGCTGAATTATCAAACAAATTTGGTGAGAATATAACTGCGACAAAAGAAGCTGTTCGTGGTATAGAGACTCTTTCACAGAAATCCGGACAGATAGGAGATATCATAGAGAGTATCAATCAGATAGCCAGCCAGACCAATCTCCTCGCACTGAATGCGGCTATAGAGGCTGCAAGAGCAGGTGAGGCAGGAAAAGGATTTGCGGTTGTTGCAGATGAGATTAATGCTTTATCGTTAGAATCATCAGAGGCTACTAAGAAGATTGATGAGATATTAAAAGATATTATATCTACTATCAATGATACGAGCAGAATAATGAACACAAACAGTGCTATCGTAGAGGAAGCAAACGGAAAGCTTGATACAACTGTTGATGTATTCAAAACAATGCTTGTTTCATCAGAAAATATTATAAAGATTACCGGAATGCTTCAGGATGAGTTAAATGGAGTTGCCGTATTGAAAGACAGATTGCTTGATGCAATGAAGGAAGTGGAGGAAGCTTCACAGAATTCTGTTGAGACAACTACGGAGATATCAGCTTCTACAGAAGAACAGGTTGCCGGAATTGAAGAAATAGTAAGCACTATGGATAAGATGAAGGCAGCGGTTGATGAGTTGAACTCATTATTAAAACAGCACAATAAAGAATAATATATAGGTATATTAAGATAAAATGCGAACCATACCATTAGAAAATGCACAGACAGTGTATGAAATGGCAGGTTCGCATTTTTTATATTAGAACATGAGGAATAGATGGTTGAATAAAAATGACATTGCGTCTATAATGGTGTGGATTAGATAAATGCGAAAAGGAGACGAAAGATTATGAAAAATACAAGAAAGAGAGCAACCATTGTGCTCGGAGCTATCGCATGTATTATAGCAGTGTCCGTTGTCACTAATATAATTCTTGCAGTTAATTTAAAAAGTGAGAAGAACAAAACCGGTAAATATACGACTGAAATAAACAAATTGAAAAAGGAAAAGGAATCTCTTGCAGCACAGGGAGAGAGTGAAGCTGCAAAAGAGGAGCAGGCAGAGAGTGAGAAAGAATCTCTTGCAGCAAAAAATGAGGAACTTGAAAGCACAGCGAGAATGAACGGTATAAGAGAACCGCTTGATGAAAATGAGAAGATAGTATTTCTTACATTTGATGACGGTCCGTCTGATCTTACACCGGAATATTTAAATGTACTTAAATCCTATGGTGTTAATGCAACATTTTTTGTTACATATCAGCCGGATTATGAAGACACATACAAACAGATAATAAATGATGGAAATGTTATTCAGATACACACCGCCACACATGATTATGATACTGTATATGCATCTGTGGAGTCATATATGAATGATTTTAATACTGCATATGATTATGTGTGTCAGGTGACGGGTACCAAGCCGACATATTTCAGATTTCCGGGAGGAAGTACAAGTTCGTATGGCAAGAGCTTAGCACCTGAGATAGCCAGACAGATGAGAGCTAAAGGATTCGACTTTGTTGATTGGAATGTCAGTGTCGGTGACGGTTCAAATAAAGCAACAAAAGACAGTATATTACAGAAGGTTCCTAAGGAATCAGAGGGAAGAAAACATATAGTTCTTCTTGCACATGACAGTGCGACAAAGGCAGAGACACTTGCTGCACTTCCACAGGTTATCGAATATTACAGGGATAACGGCTACACATTTAAGGTGATAGATAACAATATAGATATGTCATTTGCTCAGTTTATAGATTATTAATTTTGGAGGAAGTCATGAAAAAAGAAATGACAGATATAGAAAAATATTATAATAAATTTAATGAAGAAAAAAGACTGACAAGAAGACATGGAAATGTTGAATTTGTTACATCCTTAAAATATATTCATGAATGTATAGGTCAAAATAAGGATGCGAAGATTCTTGATATTGGTGCAGGTACAGGAAGATATTCTGTGTATCTGGCTGAAGAAGGGTATGATGTTACCGCAGTCGAGCTTGTAAAATACAATCTTGGGATTTTAAAATCAAAGAAAAGCACGGTAAAGGCATATCAGGGAAATGCATTGAATTTGAAACGTTTCGAGAACGAAAGTTTTGATATCGTGCTGCTTTTCGGACCTATGTATCATTTGTGTAAGCATGAAGATAAGGTGAAGGCTTTAAAAGAGGCTGTGCGGGTTACGAAAAAAGGTGGAAAGATATTGGTTGCCTACTGTATGAATGAATATAGCATTATAACATACGGATTTAAGGAGAATAATATATTAAGATGCATGAGTGAAAATAAGATATCAGATGAATTTCACTGCGAATCGGATGAGTCTGAATTGTATTCCTATGTAAGAATAGAAGACATAGACAGGATTAATGCAGAGGCAGGAGTTACACGTATAAAGATAATATCAGCGGACGGTCCGGCAAATTATATGAGAACGGTTTTAAATGCCATGGATGAAGAGACATATGATACATTTATCAGATATCATCTTTCAACATGTGAGAGACCTGAGCTTATAGGAGCCGGAGCACATACGGTTGATATTTTAGAACCGTTTTAGTATAATACAGTTTGTCATGTTAAAAGAAATGGAGATGAAGTGACATGAAATATTTAAGGCAGTTTTTAATAATACTGTTTATAACATTTATCGGAGAAGTTTTTAATTTAGTAATTCCGCTGCCAATACCTGCATCCATATATGGACTTGTTATACTGCTTGTTGCACTTTTGACGGGGATTATAAAGGTAGAGATGGTTAAGGAAGCATCAGCATTTCTTATAGAGATAATGCCGCTCATGTTTATTCCGGCAGCAGTTGGTCTTATAGAATCGTGGGGAATACTTAAGCCTATATGTTTAAAGATATCAGTTATAACCGTGGTGAGTACGGTTGCGGTTATGGCAGTAAGCGGTCTTGTTACACAGGCGATAATACGGAATGGAAGGAGGAAAAGCGATGAATGACTTACTAACACAGTCAACATTTTTTGGTGTTGCAGTCAGTATACTGGCATATGAAGCCGGAGTTGTACTGAGAAAAAAATTAAAGTGGGGAATTCTTAATCCGCTCCTTATTTCGATTGTTGTAGTCATAGTATTATTGCTGGTATGTAATATAGATTATGACAGTTACTACGAAGGTGCAAAATATTTAAGCTATCTTCTGACACCGGCTACGGTCTGTCTTGCAGTACCTCTTTATGAGCAGATATCACTGCTTAAAAAGAATTTTATAGCTATAGCAGGAGGCATTTTGTCAGGAGTGCTGACAAGCCTTGTGAGTGTCCTCATAATGTCAGTTGTTCTCGGACTTAATCACGAGCAGTATGTGACAATGCTTCCGAAGTCCATAACAACCGCCATAGGAATGGGAGTTTCGGATGAACTTGGCGGCATAGTTACGATAACAGTAGCCGTTATAATTATTACCGGAGTTCTTGGGAATATTATAGCAGAGGCAGTGTGTAAGATTTTCAGAATAAAGGAACCGGTGGCAGTCGGTATAGCCATAGGTTCATCAGCACATGCAGTCGGCACTGCAAGGGCAATGGAGATAGGTGAGATTCAGGGTGCAATGAGCAGTTTGTCCATAGCTGTGGCAGGACTTCTGACTGTGGTAGGTGCATCTGTATTTGCAGGATTTTATTAAAAAATATAAAGGAGCATTAATGCGTTGGGTAATTTAATCAGGTTATTTAAACTGGTGAAACTGAATTGGAGAAGAATGGCAGAGTTTGAACTTATATACAGAGGACTGGCAGTGATACTGTTTGCCCCGATTCTACTCTTTATGTTTAATGCTTCCATGAAATTATCAGGGTACAGATATATAACCGTTGACAATGTAAAAGGATATCTTGGTAATCCGATAACTATAGCAATGCTTGTACTCGCAGTATTTGCACTTACTTTCTTTATGCTGATAGAAGTGAGTGCAAATATATATATAATCGATCAGTCATATCAGAGAAATGTGACAAACATGAAAGATGTCGTTAAATTTTCCATATCAAATGCCATAAGAGCATTTAGTATCAGAAATATATTTCTTGCGATTATCGTATCATTGACAACATTGGTTTTAAATCTCGGTATAACATCAGGATATAAGGTGACGGTCAAACTTCCGGAGTTTATCATTGCATTAATATCAACTAAAAAGCAGCTTGTATTTGCTTTGTATGTTTTAGCTGCGATAGCAGTGGTGCTGTTTACGAGATGGATATATGTCTTTCATTATTTTACTCTTGAGAGATGCTCATTTGTCGAGTCGTGCAAGAGAAGCAGTGCACTCAACAGAAAGCACAAGATTAAAGATATTATAAGTATTTTGATGTTAGAGATTATACTTGGTGTTATAATGGTTGCCATGACTGCAGTGATTGTACTTATTATAGCGACGATATATAAATTTGTGTCATCAGTTCAGATATTATATTATATATTATTAGCAGTGGTACTTATGGTGGTTGGTGTATTCAGCATGATAGTCCTTGCGCTTTTTGTACCTGTGACATATGCATTTATAAGTGCGATGTTCTATAAACATAAAATAGAAAAAAATGAAGAGATAATACACTGTGACAAGTCCGAGTATATACCGGATTTGATGAGAAGAAAGAAGTTTAGAAAGTTAGAAGGAATAGCATTTTCTGTAGGATTTATAGTGTTGCTTGTATACATTTATCTTCTCGCAACAGGCAGGGTAAACCTGAATGTAGAATATGTTAAAACTATGGAGATAACAGCCCACAGAGGAGCATCCCATGATTATCCTGAAAATTCAATGAGTGCATTTGAAGGCGCGGTTGACCTTGGCGCAGACTGGATAGAGCTTGACGTACAGCAGACAAAAGACGGAAAAATCATAGTTATGCATGATTCAAATCTTAAGAGAACCACCGGCAAAAATAAAAATGTCTGGGAGCTTAACTACGATGAGATAGAGCAGCTCGACTGTGGAAAATGGTTCTCAAAAGATTTTGAGGGTGAAAAAATACCGCTTCTTGAGGATGTTATTGATTATGCCGATGATGAAAATATTAAGCTCAATATAGAATTAAAACCTACGGGACAGGAAAAGGATTTTGAAAAGTCTGTTGTGGATATAGTAAATGAACATGACTTTAAAGATGACTGCGTGATAACATCGCAAAGTTACAGTTTATTAAAGAAAGTAAAGGAATATGATGACAGTATACATACAGTGTATGTTATGGCTATAGCTTATGGAAATATTTTAAGACTCAGGGCAGCAGACAATTTTAGTATAAAATCATTATATGTTACAGATGATTTGGTGAAAAGAGTTCATAATTCCGGCAAGCAGTTGTATGTATGGACTGTTAATTCCAGAGCGGGAATAGACAGAATGCTTGACTTAAATGTAGATAACATAATAACCGATAATATTACATTAGCGAAAGAATGTGTATACAGGCATAAAACCGGAAATACGTTGATAAAATATCTGGATATGCTTATACTTGATAATAAATAGGAGGTAAATATGATAGTTGCTCTTGTTCAATGGAAAACATTATGGGAAGACAAAGAAGGAAATATAAAAAAGATGGAAAGAATATTAAACAGATATCAGCATGTAGATTTATATCTGTTTCCGGAAATGAGTCTTACCGGTTTTTCGTCCGATACTTATAAATTCATGGAGAGAGATAAGGAAACGGTACATAGAGTGATGGATATTGCAGCAAAATATGACACGGCAATAGGAATAGGCTGGACAAAAGCCGGTGGAGACATGGGTGAGAATCATTATTCCATAGTGACACCGGATGAAGAGATTATTGATTATGCGAAGATTCATCCTTTTAGCATGAGCGGTGAGGATATGAATACAATCGGTGGAAGAAGTCTTAAGATGTGCAGATACAAAGGCTTTAACATCGGGGTACAGATATGTTATGATTTAAGGTTTCCGGATGTATTTCTGGCAGCGGCAGATGAAGCGGACCTTATGATAGTCCCGGCTAACTGGCCGGCGGCAAGGAGTGAGCAGTTCAGATGCCTGCTTCAGGCGAGGGCTATAGAGAATCAGGTGTATGTAGCCGGAGTGAATTGCGGAGGATGTATAGGCGGAATATATTATTCAGGAGACAGTGCCATATACAATCCGGAGGGAACAAAATGTAAACCTTTGCTGGCAGATGCAAATAAAAACTGTGAAGAAGAAAGAGTGATAATATACAGTATTGAAAATGATGTGAAGAAATTCAGGGAAGCATTTCCGGTTAAAAATGACAGGGTAATCCTTAAATAAGCATTTGATAAGGAGAAGAGTGGATGAGCAGTAAAAAGCAAAAGAGTAAAAATTTATTTATACAGGGTACCATACTGGCACTTGCGGGCATACTTACAAAGGTTATAGGTTTTGCGTACAGAATACCTATGGTAAACCTTATGGGCTCGGATGGAAATGGTGTGTATTCGGTGGCATTTTCGATATATAATATAGTACTTATGCTATCGTCATACAGCCTTCCCCTTGCGGTATCGAAGCTGGTGTCGGCACGTCTGGCAATGAAACAGTATAATAATTCATACAGAGTTTTTAAGGATTCCATGAGATTTGCCCTTGTGGTGAGTACGGTTGGAGCTTTGTTTCTGTATTTCGGTTCAGGCTTTCTTGCAGATATGTATGCGATGCCGGAGCTTGTAAGACCGCTTAAGGTGCTGGCACCGACACTGTTCGTGGTCGGTATCATCGGTGTTATGAGAGGATATTTTCAGGGAGCGGGAACCATGATTCCTACAGCATTATCCCAGATAATAGAGCAGATATTGAATGCCATAGTAAGTATAGGTGCGGTATGGTTTTGCATGAGCAGAATTGCCGGAAGTGCAGGACCGATTCCTAAGGATTTTGAATCTGCGGCAGTGGGGGTACATGGAGTGATAAGTCAGGGACTCAGTGTGCAGGGTGCATCCTATGGTGCGGCAGGAGGTACCACGGGAACTCTTGCCGGAGCGGGCATTGCATTATTATTCCTTGCTTTTACTTATACGATATACAAGCCGGCAATATTACGACGTAATGCAAGAGACGGCTGGGGACTTACGGAGAGTGACGGACAGATATATAAGGCACTGCTTGCTACAGTTATTCCGGTTATCATCAGTCAGACAGTTTATCAGATAGGTTATGTGATAGACGGACTTATATTTAGTAATATAATGAATATTAAGGGAATGGAAAGCAGTGTGAGAAAGTCATTGCAGGGTGTGTTTAATTCGCAGTATACACTCCTTATAAATGTGCCGATAGCGGTTGCCACGGCTATGGCTGCTTCAAGTATACCTAGTATCGTTACATCATTTACTATAGGAAAGACAAAAGAGGTTAATAAAAAGATTGGTTCTATTATAAAATTTGTCATGGCGATAGCATTTCCGTCGGCAGTAGGTCTGGCAGTGCTTGCAACACCTATTTCGCGTGTGCTGTTTTCAGGACTTGGAAAATACAATATGATAGGAGCAGATCTGTTGCATTTTGGAACCATCTCGATAGTATTTTATTCGCTGTCGACTATTACCAGTGCCATATTGCAGGGACTTGACCATATGAACGTTCCGGTAAGAAATTCAGCAATATCACTTGTCATACATTTGATTCTCATGGTGTCATTGTTGTACTTTACGGATTTGAATGTATATGCACTTCTCATAGGTGATGTGACATTTCCAATGCTGATAAGTATATTAAACTGGCTGAGTGTGAAGAAGTATGTGGGCTACAGACAGGAAGTGGCAAAGACGTTTCTTATGCCGTTAGTTTCATCGCTGGTCATGGGAGTGGCAACATTTATTATATACAATGGTGTCGTTGCCGTCGTTGGAAATATGATAATAGGTATGGGACTGGCAGTTATTGTGGCGGTTGTAGTTTACCTTGTTATGATACTGGCACTCAGATGTTTTGAAAAAGAAGAACTTTATGATTTGCCTATGGGAGGCAGACTGGTAACATTAGGAAAGAAAATGGGATTCTATCATTAAAAGATGATAAAAAGTGTACAATAAATACAAAAAGATAAAAAAGATTAAAATATATCAATAAAACTGATTAATTTTGTCTCTGTTCATTTACATTAGTATGTGCTAATATTGTAGACAATTAATAAAACAGACAGAAAAAGAAATGGAGGATTAACATATGGATTACAAAAAGTATGAAAGGGCATATTTCATGCCACCTGAACCAACATATGACTGGGTAAAAAAAGAATATATAGATAAAGCACCTATCTGGTGCAGCGTAGATTTGCGTGATGGAAATCAGGCATTAATAGAGCCGATGAGTCTTGATGAAAAGCTTAACTTTTTCCAGATGCTCGTGGATATAGGATTCAAGGAAATCGAAGTTGGATTTCCGGCAGCATCTGATACAGAATATGCATTTTTAAGAGAACTTATAGAGCGTAATATGATACCTGATGATGTGACAATCCAGGTTCTTACACAGGCAAGAGAACATATTATAAAGAAAACATTTGAGGCTGTCAAGGGCGCACCGAAGGCAGTTATACATCTTTACAACTCGACATCTGTTGCACAGAGAGAACAGGTATTCAGAAAGAGTAAAGAGGAAATATTAAAGATTGCGGTAGACGGTGCAAAGCTTTTAAAGAAGCTTGCCGATGAGACTGACGGAAACTTTGCATTTGAGTACAGCCCTGAAAGTTTTACCGGAACAGAAGTGGATTATGCGGTTGATGTGTGCAACGCAGTTTTGGATATATGGAAACCTACAGCAGAGAATAAGGCTATAATCAATATTCCTGCAACAGTAGAAAATTCAATGCCACATGTATTTGCCACACAGGTTGAATATGTAAACAAACATTTAAAATACAGAGACGGTGTTACACTGAGTCTTCATCCTCATAATGACCGTGGATGCGGTGTCAGTGATGCTGAGCTTGGTATACTTGCCGGAGCTGACAGAATAGAGGGAACATTATTCGGGAATGGTGAGAGAACAGGAAATGTTGATATCATAACACTTGCCATGAATATGTACTCTCACGGAGTTGATCCTAAGCTTGACTTCAGTAATATGTCAGAAATCTGCAAACGATATGAAGAATACACAAGAATGGAAGTGTCAAAGAGACAACCGTACGCAGGAGAGCTTGTATTTACAGCGTTTTCAGGTTCACATCAGGATGCGATAGCAAAGGGAATGAAGTGGAGACAGGAGAAACAGTGCGACAAATGGACAGTTCCATATCTTCCTATTGATCCTAAAGATGTCGGAAGAGAGTATGAGACAGATGTAATCAGAATAAACAGCCAGTCAGGTAAGGGTGGCGTAAGCTATATTCTCCAGCAGGATTTTGGAATCTCAGTGCCTAAGGCAATGCAGGAGAATGTCGGATATCTTGTTAAAGGTGTATCGGACAGAGAACATAAGGAATTATCACCAAAATGGGTATATGAAATATTTGAGGAAAACTATGTTAATTACATGCCGGTATTTAATATCCCTGAGTGCCATTTCAAACAGGAAAACGGAATTATGGCAGAGGTTACCATGGAGCATGGTGGAGACAAAATAGTTGTCATGGCAAACGGTAACGGAAGACTTGATGCTGTAAGCAATGCCATTAAGCAGTACTTTGGTGTGAGCTATGAATTAACAAGTTATGAAGAACATTCTCTTACTAAGGGTTCATCTTCAAAGGCGGTTACATATGTCGGCATAAGCTGCAATAATAAAATGTACTGGGGTGTAGGTATCGATGAGGATATTATCAAATCTTCAATTGCAGCACTTACAGTTGCAGCAAATAAGGTGGATGCGATAGTAAAGTCTGACGGTGTAAAAGATGAGAGACTTGTGGAGTTTATCAATTACATTCAGGCACATTACAAAGAAGTTACACTTGATTCCATGGCAGAGGAGTTCTATCTTTCAAAGCCATATATATCAAAATATATCAAGCAGAAGTCAGGTGAGAACTTCGGAGATATATTAAAGAAAGTAAGACTTAAAAAAGCAAAGACATTTTTGAAAAATAGTGCAATGACGGTTGAGGCAGTTGCAGAGGAAGTCGGATATCAGAATGTTGAACATTTTGCACGTCTTTTCAGAAAAGAATATGGAATTACTCCGTTACAGTTCAGAAATAAGAGATAAGTATAAAAAATGATGCATATACTGATATAAACAATAAAAATGGTGAATGTATATGTATGATTTTGGAATAATAGGCGGAGACATAAGACAGATGTATATAGCAGAATATCTTGCAGATGCAGGATATTCTGTTTTTTGTTATGGTGTTGAAAACATGGATAAGAATAATGCCAAAAATATGGAGGAAGTATTTGAAAAATCAGAAATGATTATTGCGCCTGTTCCTTATTCAAAAGATGGAAAAAATCTGTTTTTGAGAAATTCTTACAAAAGGATAGAAAACTGGCAGTTTGCATCCATGATACCGGAGAAAAAGATTGTATTCAGTGGTGCGGTAGGAAAGGATATAGCGCGGATAATCAGGGAGAAAAAGGGCGTGTGCCATGATCTTTTATGTGATGATGAGGTTGAAAAGTACAACAGCATTGCTACTGCCGAGGGAACACTGGCTGAGGTGATAATGAGCCATCCGGGATTTATATACGGAAGCAGATGCCTTATAGTCGGTTACGGTAAATGTGGAAAGACCATAGCTGACAGAGTGGCTGCCCTTGGTGCATCTGTCACCGTCTGTGCCAGAAGAGTAGAGATTCGTATAGAGGCGATGACAAAGGGATATAAGGCAATAGATTTTTCGCAGCTTAGTAACAATATTGAAGATTTTGAATATATTTTTAATACAGTACCCGTTATGGTGCTGGATGAAAAAGTAATAAGTAATGTCAGGGAAAATGCCATGATTATAGATATAGCATCTGTTCCGGGCGGAGCAGACAGGGCTGCGATAGAAAAATATGGCGTAAACTATAAACACTGCCTCGGACTTCCGGGAAAATATTGTCCGGCAGCTCTGGCTAGAATATATGTAAAGCAGATTCTCGACAGCATAAATAAAATATAGAAAGAAGTGGTATATTTGCTGGAGGGAAAAAAGGTTGGAATAGCCATTACCGGCTCTTTTTGTACTTTTAAAAATATATTAAAAGAGATAGAGATACTGGTAGAAGATGAAAAAGCAGATGTATATACCATATTTTCAGAAATGTCAAAAAATACAGATACAAGATTTGGCAGGTCAGATGAATTTTTTGCTAAAGTTAAGGAAATTACAGGTCATGAGCCTATTACTACAATAGTAGGTGCAGAACCTATAGGACCGAATCCGTTTCTTGACGTGCTTGCAATATTTCCGTGTACAGGAAATACCATGGCAAAGCTTGCAAACGGTATAACGGATACGCCGGTCCTGATGGCGGCAAAGGCTCATCTCAGAAATGAAAAACCGTTAGTAATATCCATCTCTACAAATGATGCACTTGGAATGAATATGAAAAATATTGGGGAACTTATGAACGTGAAGAATATATTTTTTGTACCGTTTGGGCAGGATAATCATTTGAAGAAACCAAATTCCATGATTGCAAAAACAGAGCTCATAGTGCCGGTGCTTGAGGCAGCACTGGAGAAAAGACAGTATCAGCCGGTGATAATGGGTGAAAAGTAGAGGAGGCATTGGAAATGTGTGGAATAGCAGGATTTTATAACTCAGATGGCAGATACTCTGTGAATGAAAAATACTGGGAAAATATTTTAGACAAAATGAATGAGGTACAAAAACACAGAGGTCCGGATGATGAAGGCAATCTGATAACTCCCAAATGCGGGCTGGCACATGTACGTCTGTCGATAATAGATATAGATAACGGACATCAGCCGATGGTTAGAACAGAAGGGGAAAGAAAGTGTGCAATTGTATACAACGGTGAAATATATAATATGAAAGAGCTGAGGGAACATCTTAGCTATGTAGGTACGCATTTCATGACTCACAGTGATACAGAAGTGATTCTTGCAGGCTACATGAGATACGGAGAGAAATTTATAAAAAGACTGAACGGTATATTTGCCATGGCAATATGGGAATATGACAATGAGAGACTTCTTCTTATCAGGGACAGAATCGGTGTGAAGCCTTTATTTTACAGTGACAGCGGTAGTGACATTGTATTTTCATCGGAGATAAAAGGTATATTTGAGCATCCCGATATAACACCGGAGATAAATCTTTTGAGTATGCAGATTTTGTGGGGACTCGGTCCGGCAAAACCACAGGGAAGCGGTGTGTTTAAGAATATAAAAGAATTGAGACCGGGACATATGTTAGTCATACAAAACGGAGAAGTGAAAGATAAGGTATACTGGAAGCTTATCAGCCAGCCCCATGAAGATTCGGAAGAACAGACTATAGCAAAGACAGAATGGCTTATAGAGGATTCGGTAAATAAGCAGATGCTTTCAGATATACCTATAAGTACATTTTTATCGGGGGGAGTAGATAGCAGTCTTGTGACGGCCATATGTGGAGAAAGACTTAAAAGACAGGGAAAGACCCTCAACACATTTTCATTTGATTTTGAGGGAAATGATAAATATTTTAAGTCAAATTCATTTCAACCGTCACAGGACCGGCCTTGGGTTGACAAGATGGTAGAGTATACAGGAACAAATCACAGATATCTTGAGTGTGACAGTGATAACCTTGAAAGTTATCTTTATAAAGCCGTTGATGCAAGAGATTTACCGTGTATGGCTGATGTGGAGTCATCCATGATGTATTTTTGTAATAAGGTTACAGAGTACAATAAGGTTACACTGACGGGGGAGTGTGCGGATGAAATATTTGGCGGATATCCGTGGTTTCACAGAAAGGAAATGTTTGATGCAGGAACATTTCCGTGGGCAATGGATTTGTCACCGCGAATCGATATGTTAAAACCTGAGGTGGCAGAAGAGCTTGATATAGAAAATTTTGTAAAGGGTGTATATGAAGATACGGTTTCGCAGACACCTTATCTAAGGGGAGAGGAAGGCATAGAAAGACGGCGCAGGGAAATAAGTTACCTGAACCTCAAATGGTTTATGACAACGCTTCTTGATAGGATGGACAGAACCAGTATGCATTGCGGGCTTGAAGCAAGAGTGCCGTTTGCGGACCACCGTATAGTCGAGTATGTGTGGAATGTACCGTGGGATATCAAGTACAGAAAATGCGTTGTCAAAGGATTGTTAAGGGCAGCGGGAGAAAAATTTCTGCCATATGATGTATTATATAGAAAGAAAAGTCCGTATCCTAAAACTTATAATCCGGATTATGAAAAGTCACTGCTTGAGCAGGTGATGACGGTTACATCAGATGCCAATGCAACGATAAATGTGTTTGTAGACAGAAAAAAAATAGAAGAGTGGAATAAGACACCGTCAGATTATGGAAAACCATGGTATGGACAGTTGATGGCAGGACCACAGATGTTAGCTTACATTTTACAGATGGACTACTGGTTTAAAAAATATAATATATAATATTTAGCAGGGGCATTAAGTCGGAACAACTATTGTGCAGACAAATAATGATTTCAGGCTTATGCCCCTGCTTTTTGATATCAGAACCAGCCACCGTTAAAGGATAAAATCTGTCCCGTAATATATGGTTCAAGTTGGGAGACCTGATATATAAAGTGACCGGCCTCATCAGGTGTGGCTATATGGCCGGACGGAATCTCATCAATGAGCATATCACGTTCTTCATCACTTAAAAATGAATTCATCTCCGTATCAACTGCACCGAATGCTACAGCATTTACGGTTATTCCGCTTGGAGCCAGTTCTTTTCCGAGAGCACGGGAAAAGCTGTTTATTCCCCCTTTCGTGGCAGAATATGCAACTTCACATGAGGCACCGTATTCGCCCCAGACTGATGAAACATTTATTATACGGCCATGCTTTTTCTTAAGAAATGATGGAATTATTGCACGACACATATAAAAGACTGATGACAGGTTTGAATCAACAATATTTCTCCAATCATCATCAGACATATCCTGCAACAGTCCGACTATGGAAATTCCGGCATTATTTACCAACACCTCTATATCATCAGCAAAATCTTTAATATTATCAAAAAGTATTCTTACACTGTCAGGAGAACTTCCATCGCATAAAAATCCCATGCATTTTACATTGTATATTGAAGAAATGTCAGCACATTGCGACATCAGTAAATCGTAATTTTTCCTACATGTTAATATTAAATTGTAACCATTTTTGGCAAATTGTCTTGCAGCCGCATTTCCTATGCCACGGCTGGCACCCGTTATAAGGGCATATTTAGAATTATTCATATAGACCTCCGTTTTTTTCGTAATGGTGGACCGGAAGATGCCATACGGATTGTTATGTGCAAGCACATCGTGGTTTCAGGCTTTTGCCCCTGGCATCTTCACATAATATACCATACATTTCAAAGTTTATAAATAAATATTATCGATGGCATTGACAAATTGTTACAGATTTGATAGAATTACCGAGGATGAAGTTAATAAATTTGTAACAATTTCTTATGTAAACGTTATGGAGGCATTTTGATGAACGGAAGATATTTGAAAATTGTGGCCGGATGCTTTATGGGAGCAGTTCTGGCAAGTGGATATGGAATAAATGCTCAGGCATCAGAGCTTAGCACGGATATGCCGTCAGCAGGAATCGCAGTTGCGCTTCAGCAGTATTATGGCGAGAGCGAGACAAAGGAAGCTGACGTTATGGCATTGTTAAGACCTATAGTTGGAAGTGCTGAAGAGACACAGCCTGCAGAAGAGGCGGTTTCAGAGGCAGAGACACCGACTGAAGCCCCGACAGAGGCAGCTACAGAGCCTGAGACTACAATATATGATACGATAGCTATATCGCATGTTGATAACTATGTTAATGTAAGAAGTGCACCAAGCACAGATGCAGAGATTGTAGGTAAGATTTACAATGATTGTGCAGCTACTATTCTTGAGACAGATGGTGAGTGGTACAAGATAGAATCAGGAAATGTTCAGGGATATATTAATTCTAAATATTTCGTAACAGGTGAAGCAGCTAAGGAATTAGCACTTCAGATTGGAAAGGTATTTGCTACTGTAAATACTATGACATTAAATGTCAGAGAAGGTCAGGGAACAGATACAGCTATCCTTACACAGTTACCTGAAGGTGAGAAATATGACGTAGACCATTATGGAGACGGATGGGTATACTTAAACGTGGATGAAGATGTTCACGGATGGGTATCACAGGAATTCGTTGATATTTCGGTTGAATTTGATAAAGCTGTTACTTTGGAAGAAGAACAGGCAATGTTAGCAGAGCAGGAGAGATTGAGACAGGAAGCAGCAGAGAAAGAAAGACTTGCTAAAGAGGCAGCAGAGAAAGAGCAGGCACGTAAGCAGGCAGCAGCCAGCCAGCAGCAGGCTTCATCATCACAGTCGCAGTCATCATCTCAGTCATCACAGCAGAGTGCATCTGCAGCATCAGATGATACACCTTCGTATACACCTAGTGCTTCATCATCAGCTATGCAGTCAGCAGTAGTTGCTTATGCATTACAGTTTGTTGGTAATCCTTATGTATATGGCGGATCAAGCCTTACAAACGGAACAGACTGTTCAGGATTTACTATGGCAGTATATGCACACTTTGGATACGGACTTCCACATTCATCAGGCTCACAGTCAGGATGCGGATATGCAGTATCGTTAGATTCATTACAGCCTGGAGATTTGTTATTCTATACAAATGACGGTGGTTCAGGAATAGGACACGTTGCATTATATATCGGTGGAGGACAGATTGTACACGCAAGTACACCGGCAACAGGAATCAAGGTTTCAAGTGCTTTCTACAGAACACCGGTTGCAGCAAGAAGAATCGTATAATATTTAAAGAAAAATACAGTGAATTATATAACAGACACGTCGTGGAATCGGATAGATTCTGCGGCGTGTTTTTACATTCTTTTTATTGAAAAAAAATATAAATATGGTATAATATAATCATACTTACATTTTACATATTGGGCGTGAGTATTTTGGGGAAACCCCTCAATTTTCTAAAAAAGGAGATGGACATCATGAGGTATATAATTACTGGCAGAAACATTGACGTTACAGAGGGCTTAAGAGCTGCTGTTCAGGAAAAGATCGGTAAACTTGAGAGGTATTTTACAGAGGACACAGAGGTACATGTAACACTTAGTGTTGAGAAGGAGAGACAGAAAATCGAGGTTACTATTCCGGTTAAGGGAAACATTATAAGATCTGAACAGGTAAGCAGTGATATGTATGTGTCAATTGATCTTGTCGAAGAAATTATAGAAAGACAGCTTAAGAAGTACAAGAACAAGATTGTAAGCAGAAAGCAGGCAGGAGAGAATTTCACACCTGAGTACATTGATAAAGATTATGATGAAGACGACAATATTCAGATTATCAGAACAAAGAAATTCGGTATCAAGCCAATGGATCCGGAAGAAGCTTGTATTCAGATGGAATTATTAGGACATAACTTCTATGTATTCAGCAATTCAGAAACAAATGAAGTGAATGTAGTATATAAGAGAAAAGGCAATACTTATGGTCTTATAGAGCCGGAGTTCTAGGACAAGGTAAGCAGATAATGGCGTGCACATAAGTGCACGCCTTGTTTTTACGCAGGCAGTGAACAGTGGATTATGCTTGAATGGTAACCCGGTGACTGGGTTAATTGTATAGAAAAATTTACAAAATAGAATATAAATGTTAATAGTATGTTCACTATTTAATGTTGAATATTCAGGGGCAAAGTGTTACAATATGTTAAGATTAGATGATGATGGGGTCAAAAGTCCATGAGGGCCGACCGCAACAAATATCATTAGACAAATATATATGATTTAGGAGATTTATGATGGGATTAGCGACTAAAGTATTTGGTACACACAGTGAACGAGAGATAAAGAGAATCATGCCTTTGGTAAGAAAGGTTGAATCTTACAGAGATGCTATGATGTCATTAACTGATGAACAGCTTAGAGATAAAACACAGGAATTTAAGGGAAGACTTGAAAAGGGTGAAACACTTGATGATATTCTTCCGGAGGCATACGCTGTAGTCAGAGAGGCAGCCAGAAGAGTGCTGAATACAGAACATTATGAAGTTCAGATAATAGGTGGTATTATATTACATCAGGGACGAATCGCAGAGATGAAGACTGGTGAAGGTAAGACACAGACATGTCTGCTTCCGGCTTATCTGAATGCACTTGAGGGAAAAGGTGTGCATGTAGTTACCGTAAACGACTATCTTGCAAAGCGTGATGCTGAGTGGATGGGACAGGTACATGAGTTTCTCGGACTTACTGTTGGTGTTGTTCTTAATGACATGGACAATGATGAGAGAAGAAAAGCTTATAATTGTGATATTACATATGTCACAAACAATGAATTAGGATTTGATTATCTTAGAGATAATATGGTTATATATAAAGAGCAGCTGGTTCAGAGAGACCTTAATTTTGCCATTGTGGATGAGGTTGACTCAGTTCTTATCGATGAAGCAAGAACACCGCTTATTATTTCAGGACAGAGTGGAAAGTCTACAAAGCTGTATGAGGCCTGTGATATATTAGCCAGACAGCTTGTACGTGGTGAGAACAGTCAGGAGCTTACAAAGCTTGCAGCCATTATGCAGGAAGAAGTAGAAGAAGATGGTGACTTTATTGTAAATGAGAAGGATAAAGTTGTAAATCTTACAGCAGAAGGTGTGAAGAAGGTTGAGGATTTCTTCCATATTGACAACCTTGCTGATCCGGAAAATCTTGAGATACAGCACAACATTATATTAGCCCTCAGAGCACATAATCTTATGTTCAGGGATAAGGATTATGTTGTAAAAGATGAGCAGGTACTTATTGTTGATGAGTTTACAGGACGTATTATGCCGGGTAGAAGATATTCAGATGGTCTTCATCAGGCTATTGAGGCAAAGGAACATGTAAAGGTTAAGAGAGAGAGTAAGACTCTTGCAACCATTACTTTCCAGAATTTCTTTAATAAATATGCGAAGAAATGTGGTATGACAGGTACAGCTCTTACAGAGGAGCAGGAATTTAGAAATATTTACGGTATGGATGTTGTTTCAATACCGACAAATAAACCTATTCAGCGTATTGATTTAAATGATGCAGTTTATAAGACAAAGAAAGAAAAACTTCATGCTGTTGTAGAAGAAGTTAAGAGGGCACATGAAAAAGGACAGCCTGTTCTTGTCGGTACTATTACTATAGAAGCATCAGAAGAGATAAGCAATATGTTAAGAAAAGAGGGAATACCTCATCAGGTACTTAATGCTAAGTTCCATGAACTTGAGGCAGAGATTGTTGCACAGGCAGGTGTGCACGGTGCCGTAACAATCGCAACGAATATGGCAGGACGTGGTACGGATATCAAGCTTGATGAAGAATCAAGAGCAGCAGGCGGACTTAAGATTATAGGTACAGAGAGACACGAGTCAAGACGAATTGATAACCAGTTGCGTGGACGTTCAGGTAGACAGGGAGATCCTGGTGAATCAAGATTTTACATTTCATTAGAGGACGATATAATGAGACTCTTTGGTTCAGAGAGACTTATGTCAGTGTTTAATGCATTGGGAGTTCCTGAAAATGAGCAGATAGAGCATAAGATGTTATCTAAGTCTATAGAGACAGCACAGAAGAAGATAGAGGGTAATAACTTTGGTATAAGAAAGAACCTTCTTGAGTATGATAAAGTAAATAATGACCAGAGAGAAATAATCTATGCAGAGAGAAGAAAAGTTCTTGACGGAGAGAGCATGAGAGATGTTATCTACAAGATGATAACAGAGACTGTTGAAAATATAGTAGATACATGTATTTCAAATGAAATCAGTGCATCAGAGTGGGATTTAATAGAGTTAAATGAGTTATTACTTCCTATATTCCCATTTGAACCTATTGAACTTACAGATGAACAGCGTTCAAGCATGAAGAAGGCAGAGCTTACACATATGCTTAAAGAGAAAGCTGTTAAGCTTTATGAGGCTAAAGAGGCAGAGTTCCCTGAGCCGGAGGCAGTCAGAGAATTAGAGCGAGTTATTCTTCTTAAAGTTATAGACAGAAAATGGATGGATCATATCGATGATATGGATCAGTTACGTCAGGGAATCGGCTTACAGGCATATGGTCAGAGAGATCCGCTTGTTGAATATAAGATGGCAGGTTTTGACATGTTTGATGCCATGATAGAGAGCATACAGGAAGAGACAGTTAAGCTTCTTATGCATGTTAAGGTAGAACAGAAGGTAGAGCGTGAGCAGGTTGCCAAGGTTACAGGTACTAATAAGGATGACACATCTGTTAAGGCGCCTAAGAAACGTGAGACACAGAAAGTATATCCGAATGATCCGTGTCCATGTGGAAGTGGCAAGAAGTATAAGCAGTGCTGTGGAAGGAAGGTGATTTAGTGGTTGAATTAGATAATTATAAGTCAGATTTACTTACATTTGAGCAGCCGCTTAATGAATTGAGGGATTCACTTTGACATTGCATCAAAGGAGAAACGTATAGAAGAGATTGAGCGTATTATGGAGGCACCCGACTTTTGGGATGATGCTGACAAATCGCAGAAATATATGAAAGAACTCAATGAGTTGAAGAGTAAAAAAGAAGGTTATGAGGAGCTTGTACAGGAGTATGAGGATATCATGACCATGATACAGATGGGATATGAAGAGGAAGATGAGTCTCTCATAGAAGAAATAGGAGAAATGTTTGACGGTTTTAAGGAAAAACTTGAAAACATGAGGATTGACACATTGCTTTCTGATGAGTATGACAAATATAATGCAATATTATCCCTTCATGCAGGAGCAGGAGGTACAGAGTCGTGTGACTGGGCAGCAATGCTTTGCAGAATGTATGAACGGTGGGCTGAGAAAAAAGGATATCAGGTGGAAGTGATAGATTTTCTTGATGGAGATGAGGCAGGTTACAAATCCATTACACTTCAGATAAATGGCGAGAATGCCTATGGATATCTTAAGTCAGAACGTGGTGTACACAGACTTGTGCGTATCTCACCGTTTAATGCAGCAGGAAAGAGACAGACTTCATTTGTATCCTGTGATGTCATGCCGGATATAGAAGAGGATATTGACATTGAGATAAATGATGATGACCTTAAGATAGATACTTATAGAAGTAGCGGTGCTGGTGGACAGCATATCAATAAGACTTCATCAGCAGTAAGAATTACCCATATACCTACAGGCATAGTTGTGCAGTGCCAGAATGAGCGTTCACAGTTTCAGAATAAAGATAAAGCCATGAAGATGTTAAAGGCAAAGCTTTATCTTATGAAAAAAGCTGAAAATGAGGAAAAAGCTTCAGGTATCCGTGGTGAAGTAAAAGAAATAGGTTGGGGAAACCAGATTCGTTCATATGTACTTCAACCGTACACGATGGTTAAGGATCACAGAACAAATAAGGAAATAGGAAATGCATCAAGCGTTTTAGATGGAAATCTTGATCCGTTTATAAGTGAATATCTTAAGCAGAAAGCACTTAAGTAGAAAGGCAGGGGTGAGCAGGTATGGAGTTTAAACCGGTGGTATTTACAATAGGAAATCAGGAATATGGTGTTGATATCGGTCTTGTCAGTGGAATTGAAAAATATCAGCAGATAGTAAAAGTTCCAAATTCAAATGCGGATATAAAAGGAATAATAAATCTGAGAGGAGACGTTATACCTATATACAGTCTCAGGCATCATTTCAAATTGCCGGAACAGGAACCGACAGACGAAACCAGATTCATTATAGTTAATACAGGTGGATTAAGCATTGCTCTTGAGGTAGAAAAGGTTGAGGAAATACAGCAGATTACAGAAGAAATGGTTCATCCTCTTCCAAAGATTGTTGAGTCAGAGGATACTAAATATATAGACAGAGTCATAAATGAAAATGGAAGACTTATCCTTGTGCTCAGTATCGAAAACCTTCTCACTGAAGAGGAAGCACAGAGTATACAGAAATTTGTGGATGAAATGAAAAACTAATATATTACAAAAAGCGAGGTTGTTTACATTTAAATAACCTTGCTTTTGTATTATATGGTAATCTATTGCAGTTTCTGCGTTATTAATCAAAAAGTCCTTGCAAGAGAGGCACATTTATGTTATATTCTTTCAAGGAAAAACAAATGTATCTGTCGTGCATACAGTAAGTCAATAACGTTCGGAGGTGACAGGTGATGGCAGATGATGGCAAATATTATGTTGTTAAGAAAAAGGCATTGCCGGAGGTACTGCTGAAAGTGGTTGAGGCGAAGAAACTTCTAGAGTCTGAGCGTGCAGTCACAGTGCAGGAAGCCACAGAACAGGTAGGGCTTAGCCGTAGCTCGTTTTACAAGTATAAAGATGATATATTTCAATTTCATGATAATACAAGAGGAAAAACCATTACATACGTCGTTCAGATGGATGATGAGCCCGGACTTCTGTCAGGGGTATTGAAATTGATAGCAGATTATAAGGCAAATATACTTACGATACATCAGACTATTCCGATAAACGGAATAGCACTTCTTACAATGAGTATAGAGGTATTACCGGATACATTGGATGTATCGGAAATGTTTGAGGCAATAGAATCAAGAAACGGTGTGCATTACATAAAAATGCTTGCCAGGGAATAATGTGTATAATGTGAAATATCGGTTTTACATCAGCGCTGTGATGTAATGCCTTTTAAATAAAGATAATAGTTCAGCGCAGAAATGAGGAAAAAATGATAAACGTAGCAATATTAGGATATGGTACAGTAGGTTCAGGCGTATATGAGGTTATAAAGACCAACAATGCGATTATAAACAAGAAGGCAGGACAGGAAGTCAACATTAAATATGTTCTGGATTTAAGAGATTTTCCGGGAGATCCTGTAGAGGATGTACTTGTACATGACTATGATACTATATTAAATGATGATGAAGTAGAAGTTATAGCAGAAGTTATGGGTGGTGTGGAACCGGCATACACATTTGTAAAATCAGCTCTTATGAAAGGCAAAAGCGTATGTACATCAAATAAGGAACTTGTTGCAAAACATGGACCGGAACTCATAGAGATAGCAAGAGAGCATGGCAGAAACTTCTTCTTTGAAGCAAGCTGCGGTGGCGGAATACCTATCATCAGACCTCTTATAGAATGTATAACAGCAGATGATGTGCAGGAGATAGTAGGAATACTTAACGGTACAACAAATTACATACTTACAAAGATGTCAAGAGAAGGACTTGCGTTTGATACAGTACTTAAGGAGGCACAGGATCTTGGATATGCTGAGAGAAATCCGGCTGCTGATATCGAAGGATTCGATGCATGCCGTAAGATAGCTATTCTTGCATCTGTAGTATATGGAAAAAATGTTGATTTTGAAGATGTATATACAGAAGGAATCACAAAGATAACAGATGTAGATTTCAAGTATGCAAATAAAATTGGATATTCAGTTAAACTCTTTGGAAAGGCAATGAAAACTGACGGAAAAATTTATGCATATGTTGCACCGGTTATGATTAATCAGGAGCATCCGTTATTCGCAGTAAATGATGTATTCAATGGAATCATGGTAAAGGGAAACGTACTTGGTGATGTAATGTTCTACGGTAGCGGAGCAGGTAAACTCCCTACAGCCAGTGCAGTAGTATCAGATATGGTAGATGCAATAAAGCACCTTAATGATAATGTATTGATTGATTGGAGCAGTGACAAACTTGAACTCACTGATATAAAGAATTCAGAGAAGAAGTTCTTCGTAAGAATGTCAGGAGATGCAGATGAGCAGAAAGCAGCAGTGGAAAAAGCATTCGGTAGTGTTGAGATAATCAGACTTGATGATGTGTCAGGAGAGTTTGCATTTATTACAGATTCTATGACAGAAGGCAAATACGAAGAGGCTGCTAAAGCGTTTGAGAATATAATAACAAGAATAAGAATAGAGATGTAATACAGCACTGAAAAAGGCTTCGACTTTTAATGGTCGGAGCCTTTTTCGTTATCAGATGGCATTAAATCTGATAAAGCATATTCACAGCATTGGACAACAAGTTCGTTTACGGATATATCTTCAGACTGAGCCGTAGAAGATAAACGCTCTGACAGGTCTTTGGGAATTCTGAATGTTTTATTGACATACTCTGTTTTTTGTATTTTGAACATATTAAACCTCATTTCTACGTGATAAATCGCATAGGAATCACATACATGTTTCTATATACTAATAATATTATAAAAACATAAATAAAAATATACATTTTAATAATACAAAAATAAATAAGTGCAAGATGCACTTGGGCATATATAAGGCACAAACAAACGATATATACAAGTACAAAATACAAATAGAATGATAAGTGCAAATTACACTTGACAGTTAAAGAAATGGTAGTGTATACTTATACGGTAGCGTACATAACAGCTAAATTTTTAATGTTTAATAATGTAATATACAGGAGGAAGATTATGAGTGAAAAAAACGCGGTGGAAAACTGAAATGGGTTATTATTGTCGTTGTTATATTGCTGGTTATTGCGGCAGCGGGTGGCAGTTCAGATGATGATGACAAAAAGGTAAAGAAAGTAGGAGAAGCAGAGAAGACCACACAGTCGGATGATGGTAATTCATCAAACGATAAAAATGATTCGAAAGAAGATGGTTCGGAAGCTGCGACAGAGCCGGTTAATGAATTTTATGCAGGAGATATAGTAGAGACCGATAATTTAAGAATAACATTTGTATCTGCACAGGATTATGTGTCAGATAATGAGCTTATACAACCAGCAGATGGAAATAAATTTGTTCAGGCAGAATTTGAATTTGAAAATATAAGTGATA
The DNA here is from genome assembly GCA_902763335.1 of uncultured Lachnospiraceae bacterium. GTDB lineage: Bacteria > Bacillota > Clostridia > Lachnospirales > Lachnospiraceae > UBA2821. The sequence goes on from CACWRR010000008.1 coordinate 26,691, forward strand.
GTGATGTAAATGTATCTTCATATGATTTTGATTGCTACGCAGATGGATATGATATGCAGATGTCATACACAGAAGGTGAATCACTGGATGCCACATTGTCACCGGGAAAGAAAACAAAAGGAAGTGTAGTATTTGAAGTGCCGACGGATGCGGCAGAAATATTACTTCAGTATGAAACAAACTATTGGACAGAGGATAAGATAGATTTCTATATATCAAAACCACAATAGATATAATATCAGAATTAATAAATAGAAAGCTTTGGTTTAAAGTATAACCAGAGCTTTTTGTTATTATAATAAAAGAAAATGATGAATAGTTGACAAAATATATATTATGCATTATAATTAATGAAAATTACAATAGAAAAGGGGAGTATAATGTACAGTATATTGATAAGTGGTAATAGTGAAGAATTCAACACTTTACTAAAAAATGTAATTAATAATTTAAATGAAATAATTAAATACAATTATACATTACATACATTTGATTCTAAAAGTTCTCTATTAAGTGCAATAAAAGAAGGAATAAGATGTAATCTGTTAATTATTGATTTAGACATGGATAATGATTGTGAGTGTGTGTCATTATTTAGAACTAAATACGATAATTCAGTGTTGGTATTTTATTCTGAAAAAAATATATTAGAAGCACATAACCTAAAATATAATCCATATAGACTTATAACAAAAACGATTAGCAGAAATAAACTTGAATTAGAAATTTTTGACATTATAAACGAGATGATGAGACATAGTAAAAAAAATATATATGCGCATTACAGAAGTAATATAATAAGATTGGATTTAAATGAGATTATTTATATTGAAAACGCAAAAAGGGGAAGTAGGATAATTATTGATTTAGAAAATGAGAAAAATAAACTTAAAATCCCATTTTTAACAAATAAGAAATTGATGGATTTAACAACAGAATATAGTGAACTTATATTCATACATAATAGTTATATAGTTAATATTAATAACGTTATGGGGGTAATAAATAATGATGTTATTATGAAGGATAAAACAATGCTATCAATGTCAAGAAAATATAGGAAACAATTCATAGAAAAATTTGAAATGAGATGAAAATATATTATGCTAAATGCGCACATAAGATGTCGATATTGGCACATTGACTTGTATAACAATATTACTGTGGTATCATGAAATTAAGGGGATTATTATAATGTAATTCCTGATAAGAAGTATTCCATCACAATAGACAGGAGGAATAAAATGATGAATTACAGGGAAATTATTAAAAAGACATGTATGGCATTGGCGGTAGGAATTATAACCTTTAGTAGTGTAAGTAGTGTAAATGCAGCTACATTTACAACAACTGGTGGTCAATATAATAAATCATGGAATGCAACATTGAGTGTAACAAAACCAGGTGGAACAATTTACAGATTAACAGGAAATGCGAATCAACCACAAAATTACAAGTTTGATAATGTAAGTATAACAGTTACTCAATATTGTAATGGCTCCAATAATGCTATAAGAACTGTAAGTGGAACTCGTGCATATTCATTGTCAACATTTGCTGATGCAGCAACAAATATTGCAAATGGTAAAGGAACAATGTTACTTACAGTTTCAGATAGTACTTATGGAAAAGGAAGCTGGAGAATATATAACTAAGTAGGATGAATGATATTTGTGATGGAATACACTTAAGAAGGTAGAACATTGAAAATTGGAGTGATGTATTATGAAGAAAACGTGTTGTAAATTAATAAATTGCCTGTTTTTAATTATTATATCATGCTCGCTTATGTTCTGTGGGTGTGGTGATGAAAAAAATGATAAAATATCAATGCTTAATCCTGATAATATGTGTAATTCAGACAATCTGACAGGACTAAGCGGAATGTATAATAAAGAGTATAAATACTTCCTAAGCCCGTCAGGGGTTTACTACAGACTTGATAATAGTGGAAATTTAACTATAGAATGTAGGAATGCATCATGTGAACATAACGATAAAGAGTGTGAGGCATATTCGGGAGATGGACGATATTTTGTATACAATAACAGAATGTATAAATCAAATAATGATATGAGATATATGTCAACATCGACTGTATATGAAGGCAGCATAATAGATGTAGATACAGGAAAAAAGGTATTTGATAATCCGGTGCCGGATGAGATGGATAAAGATACCGCGATGGATGACAGTTCGATGATTTATAGTGTAAGGGTACTTGATAAAGACTACATAAAGGTAGAGGGATATCTGCATGCATATATACTTGATAAAAGTTTTAACATAATATGCTGGTATGGAAATGTAGGTAAATTTGATTGGGGAATGATTGATGGTGATGATTTTTATTATGTAAATGATATAAATCAATTGACAAAGGCCAGTCTTTCTACAGGTGAGTTAAAGACAGTAGGAATTGAAGAAAAAATTTATATGGCTGCCAATGATGATAAATATATATTTTTTTCAAACGAATACGGAGAGCTATATAAGTATGATATAAAAGAGGAAACATCAACTAAAATTGCAAATGATGCAACAATGTTTTCTGTTCATGGAGATTATGTTTATTGTGTTGGTCAGGCAACCAAAACAATAGTGAAAAAGGATGGAGCGATTGTTTGTGATTATACAAAGTATGAGAACATGGGTGCTGATGAAGTTATAATGATAGATGGAAAGATATATACATGCTTTGATGGCGGAGTAGCTCAAATGGATGCTGATGGAAAAAACTATAAAGAATATACATTAGGTTAAGAAATAAGGAATTGTGGAACGGAGGAATAATATGAAAAAAGCATTAATTTGTATAGTAGCAGTTGTGGTAATAGGATGCGGTGTATTTATGTTAAAAGATCAATCAGTTAATTTGAATAAAGAAACAGAAATAAAGTCAACTGAAAAAATATCAGAGGAGAATCTGACAGAAGAACAGGAAACTATAAGCAGCAAAAATGATGATTCGCAAATAACGGTAGGTACATTTGGAGTTTTGAAGAAATGTAAAATTGACCCTGAAACCGGTAAAAAAATGTATGGGACGATATTAGACGGTAAATTGTCATATGAAATGGGTAATATGCAAATAGGTGCATCCACAATATTTACATTAAACGGGCTTGATATTTCAGAAATTCCGGTGGTGAGCATGCTTCTTTTAGACGGGAATTTTATACCATTTTCGATGGATGGTTCATCGTATAAGGAATTGCATGAGTATACAATGAAAAATAATGAAGAATCATTTGTTAATATTGAATTTTTACCACTTGGGGTCAGTGAGACTGAAGAGAAAAAGCTTTGGTTTATTACAATACCATTTTATGATTCGGCAGATGTAAGTGAGTATCAAAATCTTGTAAATAGTGCATGTTCTGATATTCAGTCGGAAGGCGGACCATTAAAGATACAGGACATTAACAAGTCGGATGAGTATACTCTTGATGAAGATTTAAAGCAATTTGGTAATTATGAGAATGATATAATAAATGAAGTCAATATGTATAAAGACTGTGTTATTCAGACAGATGACGGAGAAGTCTGGTATATTGCAAAGCACGATACAGGAAAACATACAACATTATTATTTTGTGATGGGAAAAGATATGAAGGATTTGATGGAACAGACAGCCTGATTTGGGAAAATGATAAAGATTCGTATGTAATAAAAAAAATAGATATATCAGGGCTTTCAACAGGCAAACATACATTGTTTTCTGTTACTTTGGATGATAACGAGGTATACAAGTCGACAAACAGAGGGGTTGATATAAATGCTGAGTAAGTATGAAATAAAAAAGATATTTGGCGCAAAGCTTGTATTAGTTATGATAATAATTAATCTCCTGTTTGGGGTAGTATACTCGTATCATGATTATATAATACATCATAATGCAACACAGACCGATATGACAGGTGATAAGGTGTATCAGAGCTGTCTTGGAAACTATAGTCAGGAGAAGTTAGATATATTGCAAAACTACGTGGCAGAAAACTGGGAAGTTATGGAGCGGGAAGGTGATTCAAAGGATAAGAGGATATACAGCAAATATTCAGACCTGATGGCAAAAGCAATAAATATATCTGATGTTATGCAGTATAGAAAAACAGTCTCAGATAATGCCGGCAGACTTATAGAGTCTGAGAAAGGATATTATAAGAAGCTGAATAAAAAAATAAAAAAAATGTATAGTCCGGAGGTAAGTCTGAAGATAAGAGAGGGAAATGTGGGTGATGAAATTACAGGTTTTTTTATTGTTACCGGACCCGTAGATGCACTTAGTATAATTTTTCTTATAGTTATATCATTTTATATATTTCTTGTTGAACATAAAAACGGCACATTTGAACTTATATTTTCATCATTTGCAGGCAGAGGGAAAATATACATAAATAAGGTAACAGCTGCCATGCTGATGGCGGTGATGGTTTCAATACTACAAACGATAAGTACGGTATTGCTGCTTCCGTTAACGGGTGGAATGAATGAGTTATTTGATGCCGTTCAGTCAACAGCATTGTTTGCAAAGTCTCCGTACAATATAAACATATTAGAATTGATAATTATAGTAACATTGCTTAGAGCTATAGGATATATGGTATTAGAAAGTATATTTGTATTTGTTTCGTTATTTTTTAAAAGAAATATAATACCTATGGCGATAAATTTGCTTCTGGGTCTTGGATTATACTGGATAGTATATTATGGTTCAGGGACATATGTTACATATTCAGGGGTAGGTATACGGAGATATGCATTTCATTCAATAGCAAAATTTTTATCTCCGATAGAACTTATAAGATATGCTGAGGGATATTTGTGGTCATTTAAAGCTGTTAATATTGCAGGATATCCGGTTACGGAGATAACAGTGGCAGTGTGTATAAATGTGTTTATAATATTTCTGTTAGGGATACTAGGGTATCATGTATATCTCAGACGTTGGAGGTAAATATGCTTGAAATAAAGAATTTAACAAAAAAATATGGTAAAAAAGAGGCACTTGTAAATGCAAACATAATATTTAATAAGGGTATATATGGGCTTTTGGGACCAAATGGAGCAGGAAAGTCTACTATGATGAATATCATTGCGGATATCCTCAAGCCAACTTCAGGAGGGGTGTTGTATGATGGTCAAAATATAAAGCAGTTGAAGAGTAGATATAGATTAAAAATAGGGTATCTTCCGCAGAAAGTTGGGTATTATGGAGATTTTACCGCAAAACAGACATTGGAATATTTTGCGGTATTACGTGGTGTTGAAAAGAATCAGATGAAAGAAAGAATTGATAGAATGCTTGCCATGGTAAATCTTTCAGAAAATGTGAATGACAAAGTAAGGACATTTTCAGGTGGAATGAAACAGCGTCTTGGTATAGCGGTTACTATGATTTCTGAGCCGGAAATACTTATTTTTGACGAACCGACAGTGGGGCTTGATCCAAAAGAAAGACTCAATTTCAGAAAACTTCTTAAGCAAATTTCTAAAGAGAGAACAGTTATTTTGTCCACACATATAGTTTCAGATTTAAATGATATTGCGGATTATGTATTGATACTTAAAGAAGGATGTGTTGTCGAGAATAAGAAAATGGATAGTGAATCTTTAGAGGGATTATATTTACAATACTTTGGAAATGATACGGAGGATATATGTTCAGAGTAGAGTTTTTAAGAATATTTGGTAAAAAGAAAATATACATAATTATTCTGATTGCTATTATCTGTGAGGTTTTGATGGCACTTCCTGTAGAAAATGACATGCCGGAAGGCTTTAATGAAGATATATACAGATATTATATGGATAAGCTTAAAGGGATGTATACACCGGAAAAACAGGAATGGATAATGAGTGAATATAACAGGCTTACAGAGCTTACGGCAAATGAGGAGGAATATGAAAGACGGTACAGAGAATCAGAAATAAATGCGGACGAATACAGAACACTGACCAAGGAGATTAAGTCGGCACATAACAGACTTATTACAGTTGAGTATATAGTAAATAAAAGTAATGAATATGGAAAGTGTGGTGGAAAACCGGAATATTTTTATGATATAGGGGTGGAAAACTATATTTGCAATATGAGTATCGATTTTATTATGATTATAGTACTTATCATCCTTGTTGCACCGATATATACGGAAGAGTATACTTGTGGAACTGTGTATATGATAAAATCATCAGGAAATGGAAAAGGTAAGTTGCTTTTAAGGCGGATTGCACTAACGTTATTGGTAGCGGGTATTGTGGGAACCGTTTTTCCGATAATTGAATTGATTACTAAGTATATGAGATATGACTTTGGCAATCTGCATGCTGACATTTCCAGTATCAGCGGTTTACAGGGAATTAAAATAAGTATGACAATACAAACATACATTATAGTAACTATAGTTGTGAGGTGTATATATACTATGGTTTTGAGTGTGTTAGTGATAGCAGTTGCATTTGCTGTTCATAATGATGTTGTAATTATGGCAATAGTTAGTTTAATAGTAGCCATACCTTATTTCCTTGACAATATAATTCCATCATCAGTCAGCTTTTGGCTTATTCATAATGGACTTGGTGCATACAGGTTCATTACAGGAATATTATAAAAAGTGCCACGTTTTTGCGTGGCACTTTTTGATGGAGTCAGATTAATTTTATATCTTCATCGTAAGCTGTATACGTCCTTTTTTCTCGTCAACGCTTATTACCTTTACATCAACAATGTCTCCTACACTTACAACTTCAAGCGGATGTTTGATATATTTATCACATATCTGGGAAATATGAACAAGTCCGTCCTGATGAACGCCTATATCCACAAATACACCGAAATCTATAACATTTCTTACAGTTCCCTTGAGTACCATTCCCGGAGTGAGATCTGACATTTCAAGAACATCAGTCCTTAAGATAGGCTTTGGCATTTCATATCGTGGATCTCTTGCCGGTTTTTCAAGTTCTTTAATAATATCCTGAAGAGTGATTTCACCTATTCCGAGTTCTTCGGCTGTTTTTTTCAAATCTTTAACCATTAGACCGATACCGATAAGATTACCGGATGTTATATCATCAGGTGTAAATCCGAGTTTTTTGAGGAGAGCATTTGCTGCATCGTATGTTTCAGGATGTACGCTTGTGGTATCAAGAGGATTGTCACCACCGCTTATACGCATGAATCCGGCACACTGTTCAAATGCTTTCGGTCCTAACTTTGCTACTTTTAGAAGCTGCTTTCTGTTCGTGAATTTTCCGTTTTCTTCTCTGTAGGCTACAATATTTTTGGCAATTGTTTTTGAGATACCTGAGATGTATTCAAGCAGGCTGGCTGAGGCAGTGTTCAAATCAACACCCACTTTATTTACACAGTCCTCGACTACGCCTGTGAGTGTGTCGCCAAGCTTTTTCTGGTTCATGTCGTGCTGGTACTGTCCTACACCGATAGCTTTAGGGTCTATTTTAACCAATTCGGCTAATGGGTCCTGAAGACGGCGGGCTATAGAGGCAGCACTACGCTGACCTACATCAAAGTTAGGAAACTCTTCGGTTGCAAGTTTACTTGCTGAATATACAGATGCACCGGCTTCATTTACAATTACATATTCAACCTTTTCAGGAATTTCCTTTAATATTTCTACGATAACCAGTTCGGATTCCCTTGAGGCTGTACCGTTCCCAACAGATATAAGACTGATGCCGTATTTTTTAATAAGATTTTTAACTATTTTTTTAGCTTCTTCCACTTTATTCTGAGGTGCCGTAGGATATATTACAACAGTGTCAAGGACTTTACCTGTTGCATCCACTACAGCAAGCTTACATCCGGTTCTGAATGCGGGGTCCCATCCGAGTACAACTTTTCCGGCAATAGGAGGCTGCATGAGAAGCTGTTCAAGATTTTTACCAAATACACGTATGGCACCTTCCTGAGCCTTATCAGTAAGTTCATTTCTTATGTCACGCTCTATGGCAGGTGCAATGAGTCTCTTGTAACTGTCCTTTATGGTTGACTGAAGGAGAGGTGTTGTATACTGATTGTTATTTTTTATAATTTTCTTTTCGAGATATAATATTATTCTGTCTTCAGGAGCTTCGATTTTTACTGTCAGAATTTTTTCTGCTTCACCACGGTTGAGTGCAAGGATTCTGTGGTCGGCAGTCTTTGAAATTTTTTCAGTATAATTGTAATACATTTCGTATACGGATTCGGCTTCCTCGTCTTTTGCAGAAGACGTTATCATACCTTCCTTAAATGTCTGGTTTCTTATATATGTTCTGTAATCCGCATCATCAGATATAGTTTCAGCGATAATGTCACAGGCACCGGCTATGGCATCCTGGGCAGTAAGGACTTCCTTTTCTTCGGATATATATTCTTTTGCAGTTTCTTCAATTGGTTCCTTTGCCATCTGGAGGGAAATATATGCTGCAAGAGGTTCAAGTCCTTTTTCTTTGGCAATGATTGCACGGGTACGTTTCTTAGGTCTGTATGGTCTGTAAAGATCATCGATAGCCACCATTGTCTGGGCTTCTTCAATCTGTTTTCTTAATTCATCAGTAAGTTTGCCCTGTTCTTCTATGCTTGATAATACCTGTTCCTTTTTTTCTTCAAGATTTCTAAGATAGGTAAGTCTCTCACCGAGATTACGGAGAACCTCGTCATTAAGTGAACCGGTAGCCTCCTTACGGTATCTTGCTATAAAAGGAATAGTATTTCCTTCATCAATAAGTTTGACGGCAGCTTCAGTCTGCCATAATTTAATATTCAATTCACTGGTTAATTGCTTTAAAATGTCCATAATAAATTAGCCTTTCCGGATTCGGATATTTTAAAATCTGAATCCTCTTCGTTAAATATAATTGTGCGAAAAATGTGCAGACGCACCAACAATTATTATAAAGGAATAAAATGGAAGTGTCTATTAAAATTTCAGATTGACAGCATCTAAAATTAGGGGTATAAAACCAAATGGTTGTCAAAGATAAAAAACTATGTTATATCTTGTACAAAACACCAATTGCATAAGCGACATTCTGAGGCGGCCGGTACTTAGCGGATACATGCAATGTAGCCGCTTATGTACCGCTGCCAGCCGAAGATAGTGAAAACGTGTGAGCGTTGGAATTGGTGTTTTGACATAGAGTTTTATTGTGAACAGATTAATTTTAATAAAGTTACATATTGGAGGTTAGCAAATGTCAGATATCAGAATATTGATAGTGGAAGATGAAGAGGCTATAGCCAAAATGATAGCCATGAATCTAAAAGTTGCAAATTATAATACAAGTATATATTATGACGGAAGTGAGGCAGCAGATGCTCTTACCGGTGATCATGCATATGACCTTGCACTTCTTGACATTATGCTGCCCGGTATGGATGGTTTTGAACTTTTGGATGAAATGAAAAAATATGGAATCCCTGTAATATTTCTCACGGCAAAAGATGATATAGAATCTAAAGTTCAGGGATTGAAGGGCGGTGCCGAGGATTATATAGTTAAACCATTTGATGTGCTTGAGCTTCTTGTAAGAATAGAGAAAGTCCTTGAACGAAATCAGAAGTTCAGTAATACGGAGAAGGTTCTTGATATAGAGATTAATTTTAAGGAGCACACGATAAGACAGAACGGTCATGAGGTTGTTCTCAAACCAATGGAATTTTCGTTACTTGAGGTGCTTATAAAGAATAAAAATATTGCCATATCAAGACAGAGGCTTCTTAATATGGTGTGGGGAACGGATTACTATGGGGAGACGAGGACAGTAGATGTACACATAGGACAGCTTAGAAAAAAACTAGACTGGGGAGAACATATAAAGACTGTCAGCAAGCTGGGATATCGACTGGAGGTGCCGGTATAATTTGAAAATACGAACGAGGATTATTGTAATCAGTTGTATCATGGTCATGATATCATCTGTTACGGTGGCTACGGTTTTGCTATGGTTCGCATATGGAAGTATGAGTAAAGAAGCATATGCTGAGGCGAATAAAGATGCATACACCTGTTTTAATGATTTTGACATAAATATAAAAAAGTATGCAGAAATTGATGATCTGGATGTATATGCCGAATATTACTTAAAAACAGCAACCGACAGAAAAACAGTGTGTATAAATCATGAGAACAACAAAGAAGTATACAACAGTACTGCGATAGATAAAGAAAGTCTTATAAATAGAAAATATAAAACTGATCAGGGAATGGGGTATAGCTATATACATTACGGCGGTGGAGAGTACATAATATTTCAGTCTGAATATATTGGGAAATATGTTCTGTATAGGATAGAGGATGTTTCATATGTCAAAAGTAATATATACAAGCTTGCTTTTTATGGCGTTCTGGTGCTTGCGGTAGTATTGTGCATAACATTTATGTTACTTGCAATATTACTTAAAAGGCAGTTTATTCCTTTGCAAAGGCTGAAGGACACGACAAAACTTATGGCAGATGGAATGTATGATGTGCGGACGGATGTAAAGAGAGATGATGAAGTAGGGGAGCTTGGAAAAAGTTTTAATAAAATGGCGGAGGCAGTTGAGAAAAGAGATAAGAATTTAAAGCTGTTTATGGGAAATCTTACCCATGAGCTTAAGACACCTATGACTGCCATATCCGGTTATGCACAGACAATGCTTAATGTAAAATTATCTGAAGATGAGGCGGAGGAGGCACTTATTTACATTTGTGATGAGTGTAAGAGGCTTGAAAGAATGTCAAAAAAACTTATGAGGCTGCTTGAGATAGAAAATAACGGTGACAAGTTGGAATTTAGGGAAATACCGGTAAATAAACTTTTTGATGAGACAATAAAGACATGCAGGACTGTTATTAAAGGAAAAAATATAAATATAGAATGTGAGGATGATGGTACTATATTATGTGTGGAGCCTGACCTGATGACAGATGTTTTGGTGAATCTTGTGGATAATGCGGTGAAAGCCAGTGACAATGGTGGAAAGATAGAACTTACATGCAGTAATAAGTTAATAAGAATACGGGATTATGGATGCGGAATGGCTTCGGAAGAACTGGAAAAGATAATGGAGCCGTTTTACATGATTGATAAATCACGCAGCAGAAAAAATGGAGGGGCAGGTCTGGGACTTGCACTTTCGGCTGCCATACTCAGACGGCATAACGTAAAATTCAGTATAGAGAGCCGACCGGGAGAAGGAACAATTGTTAATTTACAATTTGTTTAAAAAACGATGAATACTTGATGTGAAAGTCTGTGTTACAATTCATGCAAGAGTTGAAACACAGACTTTTTGTGTAAAACAACATTAGAAAAAGCAGATGGAAATGAGGAATATTATGAAACAAAGAAATTTTACAATATTATTAGCAGGTGTTGCACTTGCAGCAGTTTTATCAGGATGTCAGAAGAATCCTGATTCATCAATAGTAAAGAACAAAGATTTTGATAAACTTATTGATCAGGCGAAGGATGAAAATAACGGTGTATCAGATACACAGCAGGTAGCAGAAAACTATGATACATATAAGAATTCATTTTCAGATGAATCTCTGGGAGTGTCGGTGAATGTGGATGCGCAGGTTGACATTCCGCAGACTGATAAACTGTCGATATTCAGGGTTAAGCAAAAGAACATATCACAGGAATTTCTGCATAAAATCAAAGAGAAATTCATGAGTGAGGATAAACTTTATGATGCTGCCGCTACGGATGCTCAGACAAAGCGGACCATAGAACAGAGCATGAAGGAAGCAAAAAGCCAGTTAGATGAAGCGAAGCAGGCTATTAAAGACGGAGAGGTGGAGGAAGAAGATTTAAAGGTATATCAGAAAGAATATGATGATACTATGAAGGAACTTGAGGAACAGTATGAGACGGCACCGGATAAAGTAGATTTAGAAAATTATAAATCAGATGGAAAATTTCATAAGACGAGCGAATTTAAAGATAAAAATGACTTTTATAACTGGGTATATGATCTAAATGAAAACGGAGAAGTATTTTGTGGGATAAATAAAGGTGAAAATGGTATATATAAATCTTTATATGCCCAGAATAATGAGAATTATGGAAATTGTTTAAGATACAGAGAAAGCCGCAGCGGATATATATGGAATTGGAGTTCAATGGCAGATGTAAGTATTCAGGGTAAGGAAATGTATTCAGGTGATGGCGGTGAATATATGCAATTTAAAGAAAATGAACTTACCATCTCAGAAGATGATGCCAAAACATTGGCAGATGCTTTTATAAGCGAAGAAGGACTTGATGATTATAAAATGTACAGTTGCGAGAAAAAACAGTCCGCTGAAGACTTAAGAAGTGGTGGAGATGCTACACTGGATAACATATATCTTATTACATATATGCGAAATATAAACGGAGCATTTGTGTTACCGAATTCGGGTAAATTTCAGGAGGGATGGCAGGGTCAGTCCTATGTGAAAAAAGTCTGGCCGATAGAAGAGATTGCCATTCAGGTGACGGATGACGGAATTATAGGAGTTGATTACGCATCGCCTATAGAGACTGTAGATACAGTTGTTGAAGGGGCAACATTAAAACAGTTTGATGAGATAAAGGGAATATTTGAAAACATGGTTGTAGCCATGTACGCTGACGAAGAACTTAAAAGAGAGATAAAGGTTGATAGTGTGAAACTTGGTTATGCCATAATCAGTGAGGAGGGAACATTTGATACAGGACTTCTGGTACCGGTATGGGATTTTAACGGTACGGTAAATGATAGTGGCAGGATAGATGAAACCAGTATTATGACAATAAATGCCATAGACGGTACGGTTATTGACAGAGGGTTGGGATATTAATGAACAGCTTTGAGACAGATTTAAAAAGGGCGGTAATATCATGGAGATTTGCAGCCGGGGTGTTGGTGCAGAGCATTATTCTGTTTCTGACGGGGATTGATGAAAAGTTATTTTATATCAGTGTTCCGGTAGTGTGTACATTTCCTTATGCGACTGCATGGCTTTCTGATTATCAGGGTGGCTTTTTGAAAAGTTACCTTATACGCAGCGGAATAAATTCATACATATTTGGAAAGATTTTTGCCTGTGGTATCAGTGGCGGACTTGTGGAGGTTGTGGCATGTGCGGTTTATGTAAAATGTCAGTCGGCTAAACCCGGTAGTGCAGCCGGGATTGATTTAATGCTTATATTTATGTCGGGAATGTTGTGGGCAATGACAGCGGCATTACTTGCCGCATTATCGGGCAGTAATTATGTGGCATATGGCGGTTCGTTTGTAATATATTATCTGTTGGTTATACTGCATGAGAGATATTTTAAAGGTCTGTACTGCCTTTATCCTTATGAATGGATAAAATGTGAGCATACATGGATTATGGGCAGGGGCGGAATAATGATAATGTTGTCGGGAATCATATTGATTATTGTATTTTTGTACTATGAGATATTGAGGAGGTGCATGGAAAATGTCTGAGATAAGACAGATAGTGCTGACGGCTGTTACTAATTTTAGAGGATGGCGGAAGAATCCAAAGGTGATACTGTCATTTTGTTTTGCATTTATTATATGTTTTCTGTTGTCAGATAAAGTTTTAATGTTTTCGGAACGCCACAATACATCTCTTCAGATACTTGAGCCGTTTATATGGACGTTTGGCGATGCAGGTTCGGTCATGCTCATATCACTTCCTCTGTTATTACTGTTTTCAGATGTCCCTGATTTAAATAATCATGTTCCGTTCTTTCTTATCAGAATAAACAGAAAAATATGGATGCTTGGGCAGATACTTTATATGATGATGGCTACATTTATATTTATGATGTTTGTGCTTGTATCAACATGCCTGCTTGCGGAACACAGGGTATATACGGCAAATATGTGGAGTAACACTGCGGCTATACTCGGCTATTCAAAGATAGGAAATGAAATAGCTGTCCCCGCATTTGTCAAGGTGCTTGAATTATCATTTCCTTATGGATGTATGATACATATATTCGGACTGATGATGGGATATTCCCTGATGCTGTCAGGAATAGTTCTGTTACTTAATCTGTTCAAAAAAAATGCAGGCATGATTGGAGGCATAGTATTCAGCGGATTTGGAATCGTGCTCACTCCTGACATAGTGGCAAAGTGGTTCTCCATAGGAAGAGAGAAAATGAATATTGCAAATATAATATTCGGATGGATTTCACCATTAAATCATGCGACATATTATATGCACAATTTTGGGTATGACAATCTGCCCAAACTATGGTTTTCGTATTTGTTTTTTGTAATAGGAAGCATAATTATATTTCTGGCAGCAATGATACGGATAAAAAGATATCCGTTCTCATTCACGGGAACAACAAAATAAACAGAAATGAGGAATATTATGAAAGACGGTATAATTGTTGAACATGTTTATAAATCATTTGGTAAGGAAAAGGTTCTTGAAGATGTAAATCTTACAATAGAAAAAGGAAAGATTTTTGGAGTAGTCGGGAATAATGGAAGCGGAAAGACGGTACTTATGAAGTGCATATGTGGTTTTTTACAGGCGGACAGCGGAAAGATAACCATTAATGAAAAGGTTATCGGTAAGGACTGTGATTTTCCTGAGAGTCTTGGCATGATAATAGAAACTCCCGGATTTCTGCCAAATATAAGCGGTTATAAAAATTTAAAAATTCTTGCAGGTTTAAAGGCAGCCATAGGTAAAAAGGAGATTTTAGACAGCCTCGAAAGAGTCGGGCTTGATCCCTATATGAAAAAACATGTGGCAAAATATTCGCTCGGAATGAGACAGCGGCTTGGTATAGCGCAGGCGATAATGGAAGATCCGGATGTACTTATATTAGATGAACCGTTTAACGGGTTGGATAAAACCGGAGTAAAACATATGAGAGAATTATTAAAAGAATTAAAAAATCAGGGCAAATCAATCCTTCTTGCCAGCCACAATGCACAGGATATAGAAGAATTGTGTGATGATGTACATGAAATGGAGGACAAATGGATATGAGAAGAGTGATAAGAATAATGATGCTGCTATTTTCGGCAATCATGTTGTTTGCGACAAACGTATTTGCAGATGATGGAGACTACACTCCCGTATCCGTAAAGGTAGACAACCAGAATATTTATGACGGAATGGACAAGGCATATTGTGACGGTTATATTCCGCGGGTTGAAAACGGATATGCATACATAGTGCTGCCGGTAATATGTGACGGCGGTATTAAGGATAATACAGTAACGGCAAAACTTGATCTTGGCGATACACAGAGTATGCCCTTTGTATGTAAAAATTATGAGAAGAATGTTTATCTGACAGAGATGGAAGTAAATAATCATACAGGAAAGGTAAGCTGTTATCCTGTGGTATTTTCACTCGAATTAAAATCTGACAGAATAAATGGAAATTATCCTGTAACATTCAGCATAAAAGGACAGGACAACTCCGGAAATGAAGTTTCGGCAGATTTTGTAGTGTATGTAAACATAACGGATGGACAAAATCTACAGGATACTGCTGATACATCACAGACAGAGCCGGTATTTACACCAAAGCTTATTATAGAATCTTATACATTTTCGACAGATACGATAAATGCGGGAGACGCAGTGACCATAAATATAAATCTGCATAATACGAGTGGTACTGAGATGATAAAAAATGCGTCTGTTACAGTAGAAGAACCGGAAAGTAACTTTAGTCCGGCGGATAAAAGTTCGGGAGTATTCATTGGTGACATAGCTCCGGATGGAAATGCAGTTGTTTCGATGACATATAACGTTTCAGCAGTAACACCTCAGGGAGAGTACGATTTTAATATCACAGCCGATTATGCAGATATACGCGGAAATGCGTGTACTGGTGGAGGCAAGGTGAGAATGAATGTGGTTCAGCCGGTAAATGTTCAGTTCAATAAGTTTTCTCTTGGAGAGAGCTTTGAAGTGGCAGATGTAGCAAATGCAACAGTTCAGGTCATGAACCTTGGGAGAGAGAAGATATATAATGTAAGGGCAGAGATTGAGGGAGATGGACTGAGTCCTGAAAAAACCATTTTTATAGGGGATGTGGAAGCCGGGCAGCAGGCAGAACAGAGTGCATATGTAACAATAACCGGACTTAAGGATTCTACATACTCATATGGGGATACAACAGGGAAAATTACATATTATTATGAAGATCAGGCAGGAAAACAGTATCAGAGTGAAGATGAATTTACATTAAGAATAGAGTCACCGTTTGCCGGACTTGATAAGGAAAGCAAAACGGTGGATAAAACCGGACAATGGTGGATTATCATGGCGGTAATAGTAGTTATACTGTTGATAATTGCTGCATTTGTCAGTGTTTGTCACATGAAACGGAGGCAGGATATAAATGAGACTAATCCGTAAATTTATTATTGCCAGACGCCGGGATGACAGAGTGAAATTTCTGGTTATATTTATAGCCATTGCCATAATCTGTCTGATATTATCGGTGAATGAGGGTGTGAAAATATATAGGGAAATTAATAAAAGTATTGATTACATCGTTAGTACGGATTCGTTAGAGGGCGTTACAAAGGCACAACTTGATACATTGAGAAAAATGGATGGCGCTTTGTATGCCGGGAGAATTAAAAATGAGGAGACAGAATTTATAATACAGGGGGATGAGGTTACATTTACCTTTGTGCAGATGAGCAGTGAAAGTGCAGAAAAATTATATGGGATAAAAGTGACAGAGGGAAAAGATGAGATGCTGTTTGGCAAAAAATCCTATTCAAAGCTTATCAGGTATATGGGAAAAAGTAATATAGATACGGCGGAGTACATATCAGAAGATAAGAAATGTAAGGCAAAGGTATTGCAGATATCTGCAAACGGAGATACGATTATACATGTTGTGGATGAAAAAAGCTTCAGCGAAGAAGATAATCAGATAATAGTAAGGTTTGATAATGCTGATGTGTCAGGAAATAATATAAAGACACTTGAGAATAACAAATTTCAGGTAGTTGATAAAAATGAGTACGAGAGGCAGCAGATAAAATTGCAAAACTCGGTACTTAAGGTAAAATATCGTCTCATGATATCAGCCATAAGTATAATGTCCGGTGTATTATTGTATATGAACATTCGCAAATATAAAAAAATATAAGGAAAAAAATCCTTCCGTGTGGTATACTGAAAAATATAACCGGTATATTCACGGGAGGATTTTGCATAATGGATGAAAATAATAAAAAAGACGATATCGGATATTCTGATAATGAATTTATAAAAAATATCGAATATCAGATAGATATTTTAAAATCAGATAAGGACAAACTTGAGAGAAACGGACTTATATTAGCTTGTGCAGGACTTATAATTTCATTTTTATTTACACTGGTAACCTGTTCACGCAGTGCAACAAAGTCGCTTGAGGCAATAAAAAACCTTATAGGTGCGGAAAGTGTTGCAGATTTACTCAGTCATGAGAACTTCAGAGGCTCATATGCTTTTATTATAGTCATAATAGGAATAATAGTCGCGCTTATCGGCGGATTTATGGCATACAGTTCAAAGCGTGCGGGAGAGTATGGAATGCAGGCAAAGATTACATTTATAATCGTTATTATCACATTAGTTGTATCACTTGTGCCGAATATAACAATATGGGCATACAACAATGCACTGAATAATGCCACTGATAAGGCGGTCAAAGAGATAGTACAGGAACAGCCGGACAAATGGAAATAGGCAAAACATCTACAGAACAGAAATGAGTATAATATGAACTATCATGCATCAGTATGATAGTTCATACGGCTATTTGTTTCGGAGCGAAAACAAATAGCCCTTTATGGCAGAAGAAAAATCGCTTTCGCGAATTTTTCGCCGCTTGTTGCGGTGCCTCTTCGCGATAAAATCGCTCAGAAATGAGGATTGGTATGAAATTAGAGATAGAAACAAAAATAAATGTAGCTGAATTATACGAATTTACCATAAATCACAACTACAAATCGTTTCACGGAATAGTAAGTCTTTTATTCAGTATTGCATCTGCTGTCGGAGCAGTTGTTTTCTGGGACAGGCTTTCAATCATGAACAGAGTTCTGATAATATTATTTGCACTTATGTTTACGGTATTTGAGCCGGTAGGATGCTATATAAAAGTCCGTAAACAGGTAAAAAATGCATTCAGCCAGCCGATAAAATATATATTCGATAAAAATGGTCTGAAAATAGTTCAGGGTGAAGCATCGGCACAGTGCCAGTGGCATGAGATAATGAAAGTAACAAGCACAAAGAATCTTGTAAATGTATACACAACACCGGTAAGGGCTTTTATATTGCCAAAAAAGGATATCGGGCAGCAGTTTGAAGATTTAAAAAAGCTTATGCAGGATAATACACAGTGTTTGAAATTTGATATGCGGAATGGAGATTAGTATGAAAATTATAGAAACACATTCGCCTGAAGAAACATATAAAGTAGGATATGATTTGGGAAACAGTGCAGAAAAAGGTCAGATATTTTGTATGTCAGGCGACTTGGGCGTTGGCAAAACCGTATTTACACAGGGATTTGCAGCAGGGCTTGGAGTTGAAGACAATGTAAACAGTCCTACATTTACTATAGTACAGGAATATGAAGATGGCAGGATACCACTTTATCATTTTGATGTATATAGAATTTCTGATGTAAGCGAGATGGATGAAATAGGATATGAGGAGTACTTTTACGGCGAAGGAGTATGCCTTATAGAATGGGCAGAAATCATAGAAGATATTCTGCCGGAAGATGTAACATGGATTACCATAGAAAAGTCCATGGACGAAGATTTTGATTACAGAAAAATAACTATAGAATAAAGAAAGGCAGTTAAAATATGAGGATTTTAGGAATAGAAACATCATCACTTGTTGCAGGTGTTGCGGTGGTTACAGATGATGTTGTGACAGCAGAATATAATATAAATCATAAAAAAACGCATTCACAGACGCTTCTTCCTATGCTTGACGAGATAACAAAGATGGCCGAGATACAGCTTGATACCATAGATGCCATAGCTGTATCAGGCGGGCCGGGTTCGTTTACGGGCTTAAGAATCGGTTCAGCCACAGCTAAAGGTCTGGGACTTGCCCTTGATATACCGCTTATACATATTCCTACATTAGAGGCTATGGCATATAATTTCTGGGGTACAGAAAAGTATGTGTGCCCGATTATGGATGCCAGAAGAAATCAGGTTTATACCGGAGTATATCACTTTGAAGATGAAAATATTATATGTGATATGGAACAGACGGCAATTGCTATTGAGGAGCTGGTAGACAAACTTAATGAAATGAATAACAATATTATATTTGTTGGAGACGGAATACCTGCATTTAAAGAATATATAGATGAAAATCTTAAATGCGGTTACAGCTATGCACCGGCACATCAGAGCCGTCAGAGGGCGGCATCCGTGGCTTCGCTTGGAAAAATCTATTGTGAAAAAGAAATGATAGAAAAGGCAGAGGAACATCTTCCGGAGTATTTACGCCTTTCACAGGCTGAGAGGGAGAGAAAAGAAAGAGAGAACGGGAACTAGATGACAGATTACAGATATATGGTGGAGCAGGATATCCCTGCGCTGGCAGAACTTGAGAGAAAATATTTTAGTATACCATGGTCTGAGAAATCATTGAGAAATGAACTACAGAATAATGATTCTGTTTTCATAGTGGCAGAGACAGACGGAGTGGTTGCAGGCTATGCGGGAGTGTATCTTATGGGATTTGAAGCAGGGATAACAAATGTTGTTGTTGATGAAAAATTCAGAAAAAATGGAATTGGCAATGGAATTGTAAACAGGCTCATAGAAGAATGTGAGAAACACGGAGTTTCAGACATAACACTGGAGGTTCGTGAAAGTAATATTCCGGCATTGGAACTATACAAAAAAAATGGATTTGTATCTGAAGGAAAAAGACCGGGATTTTATGATAAGCCAAAAGAAGATGCTGTTATAATGTGGAGAAGACAGCAAAAATGATAAATATTTCCACTATATATTCATGTAATATTATTTTATAATAAATGAACACGGTGAGAAAAGGAAAGGGTGTTCATATGAGAAAAATAATTAAAGAAGAAAATACACTTATAGAGATGAAGTGTGATTGTTGTGGACGTACTATGAAGATAGAGAATGGAATAGTGATGGAAGGAGTGTTTTCCATAGACTATCCATGGGGATATTTTTCAACTAAAGATGGAGAAATAGATTCATTAGACCTGTGTGAGAAATGTTATGACAGAATTATCAGCGAAAATAATATATCCATAACAAGGAGTGATAACACTGAACTTCTATAGATATGTAATTTGAAATGGAGGTAAAGATGCTTGATTTATGTTTATTAGGTACCGGAGGAATGATGCCGCTGCCCAAAAGGTGGCTGACGGCACTTCTTACCAGATACAACGGCAGCAGTCTTTTGATTGACTGCGGTGAAGGAACTCAGATAGCCATAAAGGAGAAAGGGTGGACATTTAAGCCTATAGATACAATATGCTTTACGCATTATCACGCAGACCACATAAGCGGACTGCCGGGACTGCTCCTTACCATGGGAAATGCAGAAAGAACAGAACCTCTTACCCTTATAGGCCCGAAGGGACTTGAAAAAGTTGTAAATTCAATAAGGATAATTGCGCCTGAGCTGCCTTTTAAATTAAAATTCATCGAATTGTCGGGACAGACACAGACGATAGAAAACAAAGGCTATATAATAGAAGCATTTAAGGTTAATCATGCCGTGACATGCTACGGGTATAATATTATTATAAAGAGAGCAGGCAAATTTGATGTTGATAAGGCAAATAAGCTTGAAATACCAAAAAAATTCTGGAATATGCTTCAAAAGGGTGAATCTGTAACTGAAGGTACAAAAACATACACACCTGATATGGTTATGGGACCAGAGAGAAAAGGAATAAAAGTCACATATTGCACAGATACACGTCCTACACCACTCATAGAAGAGTCTGCAAAAAATGCTGATTTATTTATATGTGAAGGAATGTACGGAGAAAAGGGAAAAGAGGCGAAGGCAAGAGAGTATAAACACATGACATTTTACGAGGCTGCAAGAATAGCTAAAAAAGCACAGGTACAGGAAATGTGGCTTACACATTACAGTCCTTCCCTTATATATCCGGAGGAGTTTATGCCTGATGTGTGCAAAATATTCCCGAAATCATTTCCGGGAAAAGATGGAAAAACGGTGGAAATGGCATTTAAAGAATAGCGGATGGAGGTGTTACCATGACTAAAAAGACGGTAAAAAACATAGTAATACTGGTTGTGATAGCTTTAATTGTTGTATATTCTTTTTATGTAATAATTGAAAAGAATGGTTCAGGCAAAAGTGATTCTAAAACTAAAAGTGATGTTGAGAAGCTTGCAGACAGAAATCTGGATGAGGATTATCCTGATACACCAAAGGGGGTAGTGGATTATTATAGTCAGATAATTACCTGTCTGTATGAGGGCGGATATAGTGAAGACGAGATGAAAGAGCTTGCAAAGCAGGCACATAAGCTTATGGATGATGAATTGGCATCGCGTAATGAATTTGATGATTATTACAAAAATCTGCGTGAGGATGTGGAGTCATATAAAGCTGATGAAAAGAAAATATCATCATATCTGGTTGAAAGCGGAGATGATGTAAAATACAAAGATTTCCAGGAAAGAAAATACTCATTTGTTGATTGTACATATTATACAAAGGGAAAAGAAGGAACTGCAAAAGTACCGGAGGAGTATACCCTGCGTATGGATAAAGATGGAAAATGGAAAATATTATATTGGAAAATGGTGAATAAAAATGAAAAATAAAAATGAAGATGTAACAATACTTGCTATTGAAAGCTCATGTGATGAAACTGCAGCAGCAGTGGTTAGAAACGGTCGTGACGTTCTGTCAAATGTTATATCATCACAGATAGCAATACATACTTTATACGGTGGAGTTGTTCCAGAAATTGCATCAAGAAAACATATGGAGAAGATAAATCAGGTAATAGAGCAGGCACTCAGTGATGCAGACATGAAATTAAATGATGTGGACGCTATAGGTGTGACATATGGTCCGGGGCTTGTAGGGGCGCTGCTTGTAGGTGTATCGGCTGCGAAAGCAATAAGTTTTGCTTCCGGTAAACCTTTAGTCGGCGTGCATCATATTGAAGGACATATATCTGCAAACTATATTGAAAATAAAGAATTGGAACCTCCGTTTGTATGCCTTGTAGTATCCGGAGGTCACACTCATATAGTTATAGTAAATGATTATGGAAAATATGAAGTGATTGGAAGAACGAGAGATGACGCGGCAGGAGAAGCATTTGATAAAGTGGCGAGGGCAATAGGACTCGGATATCCGGGAGGTCCTAAGGTTGATAAAATAGCAAAAGAGGGCAATCCTCATGCGATAGAATTTCCGAGGGCGGTTATAGATGATGCGCCATATGATTTTAGCTTTAGCGGTCTGAAATCAGCCGTGTTGAATTATATAAACTCATGTAAAATGAAAGACATACCTGTCAATACTGCTGATGTTGCAGCATCTTTTCAGCAGGCAGTAACAGATATGCTTGTTTCCCGTGCTATAAAAGCTGTAAAGGAAAATGGTATGGATAAACTTGCCATAGCAGGAGGAGTTGCATCAAATTCGGCTATAAGGGCAGCGCTGATAGAGCAGTGCGACAAAAATAATATAAGATTTTTCTCACCATCTCCGGGATTATGTACGGATAATGCGGCTATGATAGGGGCTGCGGCATATTATGAATATATGGATGGTGTGAGAAGTGGCTGGGATCTGAATGCGGTTCCCGGTTTAAAACTTGTATCGCGGTAAGAAGTGAAATATAAATGTATTGGGAAATGGAGAAAGTATATGAAAGTAACAGCTGTTATATTATCGGCAGGCAAAGGTACAAGAATGGGAAGTGATGTACCTAAGCAGTATCTTAATATAAATGGAAGACCTATGTTGTATTATACACTCAGGACATTTGAAAACAGTAATGTGGACGAATTGATTATCGTGGCCGGTAAAGATGATATTGAGTATGTCAGAAGTGAAATAGTATGTAAATATGACATAAAAAAGGTTAAAGACATTGTAGAAGGTGGAAAGGAACGATATAATTCCTCATATAACGGCATAATTGCCGCAACAGGGGCAGATTATCTTCTTCTTCATGATGCGGCAAGACCTTGTATCACAACCGGAAAAATAAACGAACTAATAAATGAAGTAAAGAAGTGTGGGGCGTGTATACTCGGAGTACCGGTAAAAGACACTATAAAGCTTGTTGATAAACAGAATAAGGTAACAGAGAGCTTGAGAAGAGACATGCTGTGGAGTATACAGACACCACAGGCTTTTTTGAGAGATGATATGATAAAGGCATATAAGATTATGTTTGAAAATAGTATGGATAATATTACAGATGATTCTATGGTTATGGAAAAGTTTGGAAATAAAAAAGTTAAAGTTTTATTAGGAGAGTATAATAATATAAAGGCTACAACCCCAGAAGATATGCGGGTTTTAGAAGAAATTTTAAAATAAATAAAAAAAATTAAAAAAAGTGTTGACATAGGGGACGGGTAGTGATATACTTATCGACGTCGCTGATGAACAGCACAAAACAAAAAACAAGAAAAACATACGGAGAGGTATCGAAGTGGTCATAACGAGGCGGTCTTGAAAACCGTTTGTCCGCAAGGGCGCGTGGGTTCGAATCCCACCCTCTCCGCTCTGTAGAGATACAGATTGGCAGTTGAATACGAGAAACAGAAATGTTTCGAAAAAAGTAAAAAAAGTACTTGACAGTCACTTAAAACTTTGATAAAATATGCAAGCTGCTTAAAAACAGACATTTTTGAAACAAAAAGTTTCAAAAATAAAATAAAAAGTTGTTGACAAAGATTTGAAAATGTGGTAAACTATTTAAGTTGCTGCTGACAAAGGAAACAACGAAGAACATGAACATTGATAACTAAACAGCGAAAGAAACCATCCCTGAAAATTCGAAATGAATTTCAGAGAACAACATTGATTCGAAAGAATT
>CACWRR010000009.1 GCA_902763335.1 uncultured Lachnospiraceae bacterium
TGTCAATTATATTACATAATTTGATTTTTGAACGGAATATGATATAATAGAAAACTGTATAACCCGAAAAAGACGACACAGAGGAAGGAATGGTGATATGAATGTCTGATAAAGATGTGACATTGTATGACTTATTTTCGAAAAATAATCATATTGATAAAGAATACTATGAGAAGTACCAGGTAAAGAGAGGACTGAGAAATCAGGACGGAACCGGTGTACTTGCAGGAGTTACAAATATATGTAATGTTCACGGATATGTTGTGAGTGAAGGAGAGAAGATTCCTGCAGAAGGAGAGCTTACATTCAGAGGTTACAGTATAAGGGATCTTGTTGCAAATGTTCAGAAAGAGAACAGGTTTGGTTATGAAGAGATAGCCTATCTTCTGTTGTCAGGTGAGTTACCAAATAAAAAGCATTTAGCTGAATTTACAAAGATTATAGATGAGAATAGACAGCTTCCAAATGATTTCTTTGGAGATATGATTCTTAAGGCACCATCACTAAACATAATGAATAAGTTAGCACGTTCAGTTCTTTCATTATATTCGTATGATGACTGTCCGGACATGATTACACCAAAGCATGAGATAGATACAGCTATATCCATCATATCAAAACTTCCGGTTATTATGGTTTTGGCATATTATGTAAAACAGGCAGCATATTGCGGAGAATCAATGATAATGCATCCGGTTATACCGGGACAGTCAACTGCCGAGACAATACTTTCTATATTAAGAAAAGACAGACAGTTTACTGATGAGGAAGCAAAACTGTTAGATGTTGTACTTATGCTTCACGCAGAGCATGGCGGTGGTAACAACTCTACATTTACATGCAGGGTATTATCATCATCAGGAACTGATCCGTATTCAGCATATGCAGCAGCCATAGGTTCGCTTAAAGGACCAAAACACGGTGGTGCAAATCACAAGGTTTCGACAATGCAGAGATTTATAAGAGAAAATGTTAAAAACTGGAATGATGACGGAGAGGTTGCAGACTGCCTCAGAAAGATTGTAAGAAAGGAAGCATTTGATAAGACAGGTCTTATATATGGAATGGGACATGCCGTATATACATTGTCTGATCCTAGAGCGTGCATACTTAAAGAGAGTGCGGAGAAGCTTGCAAAGGGAACAGAGTTCGAGGCAGAGCTTAATCTTATAGAGACAGTTGAAAGAATTGCACCTGAAGTATTTGCAGAGGTTAAAGGTGATATAAAGACTATATGTGCAAATGTTGATATGTACAGTGGATTTGTATATAAGATGCTTGGAATACCTGAGGATTTGTATACACCTTTATTTGCCGTTTCAAGAATGGCAGGATGGAGTGCACACAGATTTGAGGAACTTGTTACCGGAAGAAGAATCATAAGACCGGCATACAAGGCTATAACAGGGAAAAAAGAGTATGTAAGTATTAATGACCGGAGGGATTAATGTATAACGATATTAATATAGGTCCTGTAACTATTCATATGTATGGTCTTATGATTGCCATAGGATTTGC
This sequence comes from uncultured Lachnospiraceae bacterium, assembly GCA_902763335.1. GTDB lineage: Bacteria > Bacillota > Clostridia > Lachnospirales > Lachnospiraceae > UBA2821. The sequence continues at coordinate 1,519 of CACWRR010000009.1, forward strand.
AGTGGCATATCTGCTGGCAGATTACAGGGCAAAAAAAAGAAATCTTAGCAGTGACATAATATTCGGAATATTGTGGTGTGCCGTCATAGGCGGAATGTTGGGAGCCAGAATATTATATTATGTGGTAAGTATAAAAGACATTATTGATAATCCGTCGATTCTGTGGAATTTTTCAAACGGATATGTTGTATATGGTGGAATAATAGGTGGAGTGCTTGCGAGCTATATATATTGCAGAATAAAAAAAGCTCCATTTGTTAAATATTTTGATCTTGTTATTCCGGAAGTTGCCCTTGCACAGGGATTTGGACGAATGGGATGCTTTTTTGCAGGATGTTGCTATGGCAGGGAGACGGATTTACCGATTGGCATAATATTTAAAAATTCAGCATATGCCCCGAATGGGGTGAAACTGATGCCGACACAGCTTATATCAAGTGCGGGAGATTTTCTGATTGCTGCTGTATTGTTTATATATGCACGAAAAGAAAGGGACAATCTGAAAGTCGGTTCATTATATATGATAATGTACAGTATAGGAAGATTACTGATTGAATTTCTGAGGGATGATTACCGTGGAAGCATAGGATTCATGTCTACATCGCAGATAATATCAGTTATTATATTCGCAGCAGGTGTAATAATGTGGATTATGGGAAAGAAGATATGTAAGGCGGAATAATAGACAGTGCAGGGTGCGTTTTGCATCCTGCTTTTTTTAACTTATGCAAGTAGTAATAAAAACTATTTGTTATTGACAAAACATCTACATAATGATAACATATAAATAGTTTGAATATCAAAATATTTATTTTGACCGGTCGGTCAGGAAAGGAAATATAAATGTTACCAAAACTTGTTATAGGAGATAAAATTGCAGATATACCGATTATACAAGGAGGAATGGGAGTAGGTGTGAGCAGATCAGGGCTTGCCGGTGCAGTTGCCAAGGAGGGGGCAATAGGAATTATATCGACGGCACAGATTGGATATGATGAAGATGGATTTGAGAACAATCAGGCACAGGCAAACATAAAAGCTATAGAAAAACATATAAAAAGAGCAAAGAAGATTGCGAATGGAAAAGGCCTTGTAGGCGTAAATGTAATGACAGCACTTAAGCATTATAGGGAACATGTGAGAACCGCAGCCAGTGCCGGTGCAGATGTTATTATATGTGGCGCAGGTTTACCTGTTGATCTGCCGGAGCTTGTAAAAGACAGTGACTGTAAGATTGCTCCAATAGTTTCATCAGAGCGTGCATGCAATATAATACTAAAAATGTGGTCGCACAGATATGACAGAACAGCGGATTTTATTGTTGTAGAAGGACCGGAGGCAGGCGGACATTTAGGGTATTCAAAAGAACAGTTAGAACATATAGAAGAATACGATTTTGATGAGGAGATAAAGAAAATTATCTGTGCAAAACAGAAATATGAAAATGAGTATAATGTGAATATTCCGGTGATTGTAGCCGGAGGGGTATTTACTAGAGAAGATATAAAGCATATTTTAGAAATTGGTGCCCAGGGAGTACAGATTGCATCACGATTTGTTGCTACAAATGAATGCGATGCATCACAAGAGTATAAAAATATGTATATAAATGCTAAGGCAGGGGATATATGTATAGTTAAAAGTCCTGTTGGAATGCCGGGGAGGGCTGTCAGAAACAGATTCATAGAAAGGGTTGAAAAGGAGAGACAGAAGATAGAAAAATGTTATCAGTGCCTTGAGAAATGTAATCCGGCTGATGTACCATACTGTATAACAAAAGCACTTATATCAGCAGTCCGGGGAGATATTGACAATGGGCTTATATTCTGCGGTTCAAATGTTGACAGAATAAATAAGATAGTGTCTGTACACGATTTAATTAAAGAACTGGTTATGTAGTAATCATGCTGAATATTTTTTAACAATATATAAAATAAGCCGGACATCAAAGTGTCCGGCTGAAAACTTATACATCATATTTTTTTATAAGCGCTACACCGAGTGGATAAGGACCGGTATGACAGCCTATGGTTGTTCCTATTCGTGATTCTATATCGTGGGCACACTTTATAGGGAGTGAGTCCTCAAGAAGTTTTTCAAAATCATCAGCTTCCTCAAGTTCAAAACCGGTTCCCACCAGAAAATTATAATCATCATAGTTAAGATTTTCATCAGAGAAATATTTGCTGATTAATTTTACAAGACTTTTCTTTGCTTTGGCTCTTGTACGAGTGATTCCACCAAGAGTAATATCTCCGTCAAGCATAACGATGAGAGGCTTTATACCTAATTTGTCACCGGCGATAGTGGCAAGCTTACCTATACGGCCATTTTTAATAAGATATTCTAATGAGCCTACAGTAAAATAGATTCTTCCTGTTACTTTTATGCGATTGATGGCTGATATTGCTTCATCAAATGTGAGACCGTTATCTCTCATTCTGACCACTTCATTTACAAGAAGAGCTTCGGACATAGTGTTTAATGTGGAATCTACAACCTCTATTTTAGCATCAGGATACTCCTCTAATATTTCATCTCTGGCGGTACATGCACTGTTGTATGAACCGCTGAATTTGGTAGTTATGCATATACATATAACCGGTATATTCTGCTCTACATATGGTGTAAATGCATCTATGTAGTCACCGGAAGATGGAAGGGAAGATTTAGGAATCTCATGATTTTCAGCCATTCTGCGGTAAAATTCATCATGGCTTATTCCGCTTCCTTCCTTGACATAATTTTCCCCATCAAATGTAACGTAAAATGGAACAACTTTTATATTATTGCGTGTGGTGTATTCGGGAAGTAAATCGCATGCACCATCACTTACTATCTGAAAATTCATTTTAAAGTATTTCTCCTTTCGGTAACATCCACACAATAAAGTGTAGAAATTCAAAAAACGTAATATAGTATTCAATACTACTTATAATAACATAAGCATTATTATAGTGTCAATAAGCATTAGATTATTAACATATAAAAATTTTATGAATATTTATATTAGTAAGAAAGTACCCGGGGGTAGTAACCATGGGTGAGATTGTCTGGAAAACACCGGATAGAGAAGATTATAAAAAAATCAGGTCTGTAGTTGAAAAATGTAACTATTATGGAAGTGATACCTCTGCCCTTAATATATATCTGCTGCGGAAAAAATATGGTACAAAGATAGGATATTGTGACGGATTTATTCTTAGGAAATATTACGGAAAATACGGACGGTGCGGCTATGGATTTCCATTGGGAAAAGTTTCTGATGGAGAACTTCTTAACGAAAATGAAGATTTAAAACAGGTATTTGAGAAAATAAAAATGGATGCAGCCTGCAAAGGTGAACCTCTAAGATTCTGCCTGTTTGATAAAGAGCAGAGAGACATTGCAGACAGATATATAAACGCCGTGGAATGGAAAAGTGACAGGGGAAACAGTGACTATATATATATCAGACAGGAACTGGCACAGTTAAGTGGCAGCAGATATCACAAGAAAAGAAATCATGTATTAAAATTCACAAGATTATATAATGACTGGAGATATGCGGAAATCTCAGAAAGAGACATATCTGATGCAATGAAGGTGGCAGATGAATGGTTTGAAGAGAGGATGAGCCTCGAAGATAAGATAAAGGACAGTGAATATGGTGCGATAGTTGAGGCAGTGGAGTACTACAGTGAATTTGGACTTCGTGGTGGAATATTGTACGCTGATGGAAAACCTGTGGCTATGACCATAGCATCCCCGATAAATAAGGACATATGTGATGTACATTTTGAAAAAGCAGTGGGAAAATATGCGGCAGACGGTGCATATGCAGTGATAAACCGGATGCTTGCCATAAGCCTTTCTGAATATACTTATTTTAACCGTGAGGAGGATATTAATATAGAAGGTTTGAGAAAGGCGAAGATGTCATACCATCCGTGGAAGGTGCTTGAGAAGTATAGCGGGGAGGTGCGGGGGTGAGGAAAGGCTTATAAATTAGAATAGTTAAAGCTCGCAAGAAAATACGATTGTTTTGATTGCTAGAACAGGGGTTATGTATTATAATAAATTGCAGTAACAAAGTGCACTAAGCAGCTTGCAGAAATGAAAATTATTGTATTTGACTTAAATCGGAAGTCATGTGTAGTAATAACTGAATTTGGAAAATTGGTATGAAGTTTTTTGGGCAATAATTTGTTTAGAGACAGTGAAGTATAAATGATAAAGTGAACTATTATTTTTATGTTAAGGAAGGTTTTATTATAGATGAAACAGGAAATATTAAATAAATTGAACCTTAGTGAAGATCATGAGCGAGAATGTAAGCTGGCAACCGGTGGACTTCCTGAGAGCATATGGGAGACGTATTCTTCCTTTGCTAATACGAATGGTGGTACTATTCTGCTTGGAATTAAGGAATATAGGGATTCTTTTACGATTGAAGGACTGACAGATAAACAGATTGTTAAATATCAGAAGGATTTCTGGAGTACATTAAATGATAGAAATAAGGTATCTAGGAATATCCTGTTGAATCATCATGTACAGGTCATCGAGGTGGGAGATAAAAAGATACTTAAAATTGATGTCCCGGCGGCAGACAGGCATGATAAACCGGTATATATTGGAACAAATCCAATGAAAGGTACTTATAAAAGAGATTATGAAGGTGATTTTCTTTGTACCGAAGAAGCAGTCAGGGCAATGTTTGCAGATCAGAGGGATGTGTCTGGAGATGTGGAAGTACTGGATGAGTTTGGATTGGATGTGTTCAATCAGGATACGATAAAAGGTTATAGAATTATTTTTGAGCAGCTTCACAACGGACATCCGTGGAATGCTCTTGAGAATGATGAGTTCCTTATGAAACTAAGGGCAGCAGCGAAGAATAAGAATGGAACACTATCTCCAACAATAGCAGGATTATTATTTTTTGGAGAAGCTTATCATATTACTGAGGTTTTTCCGAATTATTTTCTGGATTATCGTGAGGAATGTGATGATAAAGCCGTGCGCTGGTTATTCCGGACACATTCTAACGAAGGTGATTGGAGTGGTAATATATACGACTTTTTCTGCAAGGTGCGTACAAGAATGGATGATGATATAGCAGTTCCATTTGCAAATAGACGTGATGGATACCGGATAGACAGAGTGGATGTGCATGATGCATTGGAAGAAGCGTTGGCAAATGCGTTGGCACATGCAAATTATTATGGCAGACGAGGAATCCTTGTCGTTAAAAAAGGTAAGGAACTTAGCATTTCAAATCCCGGTACTATCAGGGTAACAAAAGAGGAATTTTATGCAGGTGGCAATAGTGATCCGCGAAATCCGAATATCTTAAAGATGTTTGGATTTGTAAATGTAGGTGAGCGTGCCGGAAGTGGTGTCGATAAGATTATGACAGCGTGGGCAGAACAAAACTGGAAGAAACCGGAATTTGATTTCTCGGAGCGTAATGATAGGGTAACATTAAAACTTGAAGTCGGACAAGTGGTATACATTCCGGGAGCTGCCGACCTGCAGGCAAACAAACAAGTGGACTCAACAAAAACTGATGAAATAGGTAATCTAAATAAGGAGCAAAGAGTAATGCATTATCTTAAAAGTCATGATAGCATCTCAACACAACAAGCAATGGAATTGTGTGAATATAAAACACGAGCTGGTGCACGTAGGCTGTTAGATAAAATGATTCAAAATGATATTTTGAGAAAAACAGGAAATGGACCGGGTACAAAATATATATTCAAAGAGTACAAGTAAAGAGAAAATGAGTTGATAGATACAATTTGTTGTTTAATGGATACTGGTAGTCATTTAACGGATATAAAGTGTTCAATAAGTATCCGGTAGTATCCGATAAGTATCCATTAGTGACCATCTACTGGATACTAATTACCACGTTGATTGAATAAAAGTAATTTATACAGATAATCTGCGACTTTACAAAAACCATACATTTTTTTACTAAAGTATGGTAGTTGTAAAGTCGCATTTTTATTATCATAAGCGTGTAATCAAAAAGAAGACAGAAAGAAAGAGGAAAACAAAATGAAGGTAAGAAAATTATTAAGTATGGTAGTTGTGGCTGCGATGTCAGTTGGAATAATAGCAGGTTGTGGAAACAGTAGTGACAAGAGTGACAGTAATGCCGGTACGAACAGTGGCAGTGGTATAAAGGGAACTGTATCAACAAATGGTTCGACTTCAATGGAAAATGTTATTTCTTCATTAATAGAAGCATATAACGAAAAGAATCCGGATGTTACCATTACATATGATGCCACAGGATCAGGTACAGGTATCACAGCAGCGTCAGAGGGTACAACAGATATCGGATTATCAAGCAGACATTTAAAGGAAGATGAGAAAGGCCTTACAGAGACAGTTATAGCACTTGACGGAATAGCAGTTATTGTAAATAAAAACAATAAGGTTGATGATCTTACACTTGAGCAGATAGCAGATATCGCAACAGGAAAGATTAAGAACTGGAGCGAAGTAGGAGGAGAAGATTCACCTATAACAGTCATCGGACGTGAGGCTGGATCAGGAACAAGAGATGGTTTTGAGAGTATCGTGGATGTTGCAGATTCATGTGTGTATGACCAGGAACTTACATCTACAGGTGCAGTAATTGCAGCAGTTTCAGCAAATGAATACTCTATCGGATATGCATCATTATCAGCAGTAAGTGACGAAGTAAGTGCCATTAAGGTAGACGGTGTAGAGTGCAGCGAGGAGTCAGTGTTAGACGGTACATATAAGATTCAGAGACCATTTGCAATGATTACAAATGATTCAACAGATTTATCTAATGCAGCAAAGAGCTTTATGGATTTTGCAAAGAGTGAAGAAGTTCAGGATATTATTACAGCTGCCGGTGCAGTTCCGGCAAGCAAACAGTCTTAAGAAAGAGGTCTGTATATGAAAGTTAAGAAAACAATTGAGAGGATTATGAACGGATTGTTTTTCTTATGTGGTATGGTGGCAGTTATTTCGGTAATTGCCATCACGCTGTATATGATAATATGTGGTGTTCCGGCAATTAAGGAAATAGGAATTAAAGATTTTCTGTTTGGCAAAGTATGGAAAAGTACAGCCAAAGAACCGTTGTATGGAATATTACCGTTTATACTCACATCAATATATGGAACAATTGGTGCAGTCATTATAGGAGTTCCGATAGGACTGTTTACAGCTATATTTCTTGCAAAAATTGCAAATAAAAAAGTAGCAGGTGTTGTAAGACCGGCGGTTGAGCTTTTATCAGGAATCCCATCCGTAGTATATGGCCTTATAGGAATGGTAGTTCTTGTGCCTGCCATAATGAAAGTTTTCAATCTTAAGAATGGAACCTGCCTTCTGGCTGCCATAATCGTTCTTGCGATAATGATTCTTCCGTCAATAGTTACGGTAAGCGAAACGGCAATACTGGCAGTACCGAAAGAGTACGAGGAAGCAAGTCTGGCACTTGGAGCCACTAAGATAGAAACGATATTTAAGGTTACCATTCCGGCGGCAAAGAGCGGTATTGCAACAGGTATAGTTCTCGGTATAGGAAGAGCCATAGGTGAGGCAATGGCAGTTATGATGGTTGCGGGAAATGTACCAAACATGCCTAAGATGTTCAGTTCAGTAACATTTCTTACTACGGTGATATCAAAGGAAATGTCTTATGCGACAGGATTTCAGAGAGATGCGCTGTATTCTATCGGATTGGTTTTATTTGTATTCATTATGATAATAAATGTGGTACTTAATGTATTTTTAAAGGGGAGGGAAGAATAATGGATAATGGTTTATCTATGAAGAGAAAAGCGTATGGAATCGTATTAAAGACGCTTTTGTATACATGTGCAGTGATTACGGTCATTCTTCTCGTATCGCTTATAGGATACATCTTTTATAGAGGAATAGGAAATGTAACATGGAAATTTCTCACCACAGAGAGAAGTGCATTAAAGAAAACAATAGGTATATTCCCTAATATTTTATTTACATTATATACAATATTCACATCATTGATTATTGCATTGCCGGTGGGAATAGGTGCTGCTGTATATCTTAATGAGTATGCGACTAACAGAAAACTGGTTAAAGTACTTGAATTTGCAACAGAGACTCTTACGGGTATTCCGTCTATTATATTCGGTCTTGTGGGATATCTGATATTTGCCCAGAAATTACATATGGGAAGCAGTATTCTTGCAGGTTCACTTACACTTGTTGTCATGATTCTTCCAACGATAGTGAGAACAACACAGGAGGCATTAAAGACTGTGCCGTATTCGTACAGGGAAGGTGCAGTGGGACTTGGAGCAACAAAATGGTACATGATAAGAACAATAATATTGCCATGCAGCATTGACGGTATTGTCGGAGGTGCGATTCTTGCAGTGGGAAGAATTGTCGGTGAAAGTGCGGCATTATTATTTACGGCAGGTATGGGATATAAGCTTGTGACAGGATATCTTGATGCGTTACATACAAGTGGAGGTACACTGAGTGTTATGCTTTACTTCTATGTATCAGAATGTGGAGAATATGATGTGGGATTTGCCATTGCAGCAATACTTATGATACTTGTTCTTATTATTAATTTTTCAGCTAAATTCGCAAAGAGAAAGCTTAGAAAGTAATGTGAAATTTATGGAGGAAACGATGGATATTATAACGGCAAAAAATCTTGAACTGTATTACGGTTCATTTCAGGCACTTAAAGGCATAGATATGAATATACCGGAAAAAGAGATAACAGCGTTTATCGGCCCGAGCGGATGCGGAAAATCTACATTTTTAAGATGTCTTAACAGAATGAACGACCTTGTTACCGGCTGTAAAATAACCGGAGAGGTAAAATTTAAAAATAATGATATTTATGATAAAAGTGTGGATGTAACGGCACTCAGAAAACAGATTGGTATGGTATTTCAGAAGGCAAATCCATTTCCGATGTCTATATATGACAATATAGCATATGGACCAAAACTTCACGGAAATCATAAGAAATCAGAACTTGATGAACTCGTAGAGAAGTCATTAAGGGGAGCGGCACTTTGGGATGAGGTAAAAGACAGACTTAAAAAGAGTGCCCTCGGATTGTCAGGAGGACAGCAGCAGAGACTTTGTATTGCAAGAGCCCTTGCGGTACAGCCGGAGGTGTTGCTTATGGATGAGCCTACGTCTGCACTTGATCCGGCAAGTACAATGAAGGTTGAGGAACTGATGAGTGAACTCAAGAAAGATTATACGGTTATCATAGTTACCCATAATATGCAGCAGGCAGTAAGAATTTCAGATAATACTGCATTCTTTCTTGTGGGTGAACTCGTTGAATTTGGACGTACTGATGATGTATTCTCAAATCCGGAGGATAAGAGAACAGAGGATTATATAACAGGAAGATTTGGTTAATAGTATAGCTGGAAATCAGCAGAACAGGAGAATGTAATGAATAACAGACCAAAATATGATGATGAGTTACAGGACTTATCTACAGAACTTATAAAAATGGGTGCTACGGCTGCACAGGCTATTGAAAAAGCCATGAAAGCAATAAAGGATTCTGATAAGGAACTTGCAAAGGAGATAATAGAAGGTGACCGTGTCATAAATGATATGGAAAAAGATATTGAACACAGATGTTTAAGACTTATATTAAAACAGCAACCTGTTGCAAGGGACTTGCGAAAAGTCAGCACAGCGATTAAAATGGTAACAGACATAGAGCGTATCGGAGATGCTGCATCGGATATAGCAGAGATTACCATACACCTTGATGAGTGTGAATTTCAGGATATAAAAAATGCAGTGCTGAATATGGCTGAGACTGCCAAAAACATGGTTGTATCAGCGATAGATGCTTATGTCGAGGAAAATTTGATTCTTGCGTTAAATACGATAAAACAGGATGATATAGTTGATGAGTGCTTCCTGTCCATAAGAAGGGAACTCAGTAAGAGACTGATAGCAAATGAACACGAGATGGATGTAATAATGGATTATCTTATGATAATCAAATATCTTGAGAGAGTCGGAGACCATGCGGTTAATGTGTGTGAATGGGTTCAGTTTTACATGACGGGAGTACACAATGACGAGAAAATTGTGTGATAGAAGGAGGCTCTGGTAATGAGCGCGGCAGCAGATAAACAGAGAGTAGTAATTGTAGAAGATGATGAAAGTATAAGAAGACTTATAGAAGTGGCACTGTCAGGTAATGGATATGATGCGGTAGGTTTTAACAATGCGGCAGATGCATTGGAAAATATGAAATCATTTATGCCTGATGTTGCTATATTTGATATTATGATGGACGGAATGGACGGACTTGAGGCGGTAAGTATTATGAGAAAGAATGGGAAACTGGCAACAGTTCCTGTTATAATGCTTACGGCAAGAGATACTGAGGCTGATAAAATAGTCGGACTTGATAACGGGGCCGACGATTACATGACAAAGCCATTCAGCGTATTGGAACTGTGCGCAAGGGTGAGGGCACAGCTCAGACGAAATGTTCATATATCGGCGGATGAAGAAAAAGGTACCGGAAAAGTATATGAATTTGGCACCTTGAAAATGGATGACATAACACATGAAGTGTACAATGGAAATGAACAGATAGAATTAACATTAAAGGAATATGAACTTTTAAAACTGTTTATGAACAATCCGGGAAGAGTTTTGTCACGAACAGAGATTCTTGAGAAAATATGGGGCGGAGAATATTTTGGTGAGACGAGAACGCTTGACATACATATAGGAACATTAAGACATAAGCTTGGGGATTCGGCATCAAATTATCAGTATATAAAGACAATACGAGGTGTCGGTTACAGATTTTTGGACAGATAAACTCAGGAAAGGATAATCCGGGATATGAAGAAATCCATGATAAAAAAGTTCTCGATAGTAATTGTACTTGCAGTGATACTGTCGGGAATAACAAATGTATTTATATTTGATAAAAAACTTACCAGTGAGAAGAAGAATGAAATGCTAAGGCTTGTAAAGGTCATGGCAGATGAATTTAATAAGGATGAGGACAATAATGAACAGGCAGAAAGATTCGGTGATGAAAGTGACGGGGTAAGGGTAACCATAGTCAGACCGGATGGAGTTGTGACCGGAGATTCGCAGGCTGATTACAGAAAGATGGATAATCATTCCGGCAGGGAAGAGATAAAGAAAGCACAGTCCTCTAAAAGTGCCATAACTGTCAGAAAAAGTTCAACGGTAGGAAAAAAACTTATGTATGCGGTTACAAGAACTGAGGACGGTTACTATATAAGATTGTCGGAAGAATATAACAGTATAATTCTGGATGCAATGTCATTTTTGCCGGCAATGATACTTGTTATGCTCATTTCCTGTGAGCTGGCAATCTATCTGGCAGGAAAAATGTCTGAGAAGATAGCAAGTCCGATACTGGTTATGAATGAAAGTCTGTCGGGAGTTCAGGACGGAACTACCAGACTTGACGCAGAATCATATCCCTATGATGAATTAAAAGACATGGCAGTGAAAATAAATAAACTTGCTGAAGATGTAAGCAATCATATAGAAACTATTAAACAGGAAAAGGATAAAATTGAGTACATATTAGACAGAATGAAAGAAGGCTTTATGCTTCTTGACAGTAACTCAAAGATAATCATCATAAATAAAAGGGCATGTAAATATATGTCATCTGATAAATCGGTTGTGGGAAAGGATTTATACCATCTGACCAGAAATCTTCAGTTTATTTCTTATGCAACTGAGTCGTTTGAGACAGGTAAAAACATGAGAATGGATATAGAATATGAAGATAAAATTATAGAGGTCAGTTTCAATCCGGTAGAAAGAGGAAACGGTGACATTGAAAACGGACTGATTCTTATTATGACAGATGTTTCGGCAAAGAGAAATGCAGAAAAACTCAGAAGGGAATTTTTTGCAAATGCCAGTCATGAGCTTAAGACTCCTATAACTTCAATCAAAGGCAGTGCCGAACTTTTATGTTCTGACATTCCTATTTATGAAGAACAGAGGATGGAAATGTTAAAGAGAATCGGTGTTGAGAGTGAGAGAATGACAACTCTTATAGAAGACATTCTTATGATTAACAGACTTGAGAGTGGAGAACTGTCAAGAGAGAGTGAATTTGTTGACATGGAAAAGATTGTCAAAGAGGACATTGATGAGATGGCATCAATGGCAGAAAAAGCAGGTGTTCATATAAATGCAGCAACAGAGGAAGCCGTTATATTTGCAAATCCGAGAGATATTCATGAGCTTACGGGAAATCTTATAGTAAACGCCATAAAATATAATGAAGAGGGCGGAAGTGTAGATATTGTTCTGAAGAAACAAAATGATATGATAGAATTTTCAGTAAGGAATGACGGAGAGGTAATACCGCTTAACAAACAGGGGCGTGTATTCGAGAGATTTTACAGGGTTGATAAAGGAAGAAGCCGGAATGTAGGCGGTACAGGTCTTGGACTTGCCATTGTGAAACATGTTGTTGACAGTCTTAATGGAGTGATTACACTTGAGAGTACAGAAAAGACAGGTACAAAATTTACTGTAAAATTACCATGTAACAATAATTAAAAAAATATAAACACTATTGACGTGAAAATATTATAATGCTATCATCAATTAAACATGAACAGCGTATCATATTTACATGTTCTTATAGTAGTGAAAAGGTGCCGCTATAAAAAGTGGCACCTTTTATGTGTACGCTGTCAGGCTTTTAAGCGGGATGTAGAAAGTTAATGTATCAGGAAAGGAAAGACAGATGGGAAAAATATTTAAAAATTTGAAACCGTACTGGAAGACAACTATTCTTATAATTGCCTTTCTGGTTGTTCAGGCATGGTGCGATCTTGCACTTCCACAGTACACATCAGACATTATAGATGTGGGTATACAAAAAAGTGGAATAGAGTATGCTATGCCGGAGGGAATTACAGCGGAAGAATTTGAAACTGCACAGACATTTATGACGGATGATGAAAAAAATATCTGGAATGACAGTTACAAAAAAGACGGAAATACATACAGGATAAATATAAGTAATAAAAAACTTGAGAAGAACAGTGAAAAACTTCAAATGGCACTGATTATGAACTACAGTATGTCATCAATGCCGGAGGATGAGTTTAAGGAAAGTCTGAATAAATTAGCTGAGCAGAGTCCGGATATGTATAAATCCATGACTACTGAACAGATTGAGGAAGTGTTATCACTTAACGTATTTGAAAATGACGGTATAAAATGTGTAGATATGAGACCTGTGTATAAAGCCATGCTGGAAAGTGGAAGTATGACGCAGGAAGGCATCATTAAAATGCGGGATACCATGAAAGAGAAGTTTGATAAGGTGGGATACACCATAACAGATTCCATGGGAGTTGCCTATGCGGTAAAATGTGACAAAGAGTCAGGAATAGATGTAGATGCAATACAGAGAAGATACCTTATAGTTGCAGGGTTAAAGATGCTTGGAATGGCACTCATAATGGGAATTGCAACTGTTGTAGTCGGATTCCTTGCTTCAAGAGTCGGCGCAGGAATAGGTAGAGACTTAAGAGGAAAAATATTTAAGCAGGTTGTAGGATTTTCAAATGCTGAGATGGATAAATTCTCTACAGCATCTCTTATAACCAGAAGTACAAATGATGTGCAGCAGATACAGCTGGTTACCACTCTGTTACTCAGAATGGTTATATATGCACCGATACTCGGAGTAGGTGGTGTTATAAAGGTAGTAAACACAAAATCAGGAATGGGATGGGTAATATTTGTAGCCGTTGCCGTTATATTATTATACGTCGGAATACTTGTAAGTCTTGCCATGCCAAAATTCAAGATAATGCAGGTGATGGTAGATAAGGTAAACCTTGTATCAAGAGAAATCCTTACCGGATTATCGGTTATAAGAGCGTTTGGGCGTGAAAAACGTGAAGAGGAACGATTTGAAGAGGCAAATAAAGACCTTACAAAGACAATGCTTTTCGTAAACAGAGTCATGACATTTATGATGCCGGGTATGATGTTTATAATGTATTGTATAACAGTTCTTATCGTCTGGGTTGCAGCACACCGTATAGACGGAGGATATATGCAGATAGGTTCCATGACAGCATTTATCACATATGCAATGCTTATAGTTATGTCATTTTTAATGCTTACAATGATGTCTGTAATGCTTCCGAGAGCCGGAGTTGCAGCAGAGCGAATAGATGAGGTAATTAATACACCTTCATCTGTTGTAAACGCAGAAAATGTTCAGACTCCCGAGAAGAAAACCGGAATTGTCAGATTTGAAAATGTTAATTTCATGTATCCGGGTGCAAAGGAAAATGTCATAAAGAATATAAACTTTACGGCAGAACCGGGAAAAACTACAGCCATAATCGGAAGTACCGGAAGTGGAAAATCTACACTTATTAACCTGATTCCGAGGTTATATGATGTTACATCGGGAGAGATAACAGTCGATGGTATTGATATACGGAAAATGGATATAGGTGAATTGAGAGAGAGAATAGGTTATGTTCCACAGAAGGGAATATTATTCTCCGGAACGATTGCTGACAATCTCAAATTTGGTAATAAAGATGCATCGGACGATGAGATGATTACGGCAGCAGAGATTGCCCGGGCAACAGAATTTATAGAAGAGAAAAATGATAAATATGAAAGCTTTATATCACAGGGCGGAGGAAATGTATCCGGTGGTCAGAAACAGAGACTTTCCATAGCGAGAGCTATCACAAAAAATCCGGATATTTATATATTTGATGACAGTTTTTCAGCACTTGACATGAAAACTGATGCAAAGCTTAGAAAAGCACTTGAACCTGTGGTTCAGAATAAGACTGTAATAATCGTAGCCCAGAGAATAAGCACTATCTTAAATGCTGATGAGATAATAGTTCTCGATGAGGGTGAAATTGTAGGAAAAGGAACTCACAGAGAGCTGCTTGCAAACTGTAATGAATATATGCAGATAGCAAAATCACAGTTATCAGCAAAAGAACTTGGAATAGAAGGAAAGGAGGAAGCGTAATGAGTGAACACAGAAGACCGGGAAGAAGGCCGGGCGGTCCGGGTGCCATCGGCCATGTGGAAAAAGCAAAGGATTTTAAAGGCTCCATTGGAAAACTTGTTGCATATGTGGGAAAAAATAAAATCGGACTTATATGTGTAGTTATATTTGTAGCAGTATCCACGGTGTTCAGCGTGGCAGGTCCTAAGGTTTTAGGTAAGGCTACAACGGCACTTGCAGAAGGACTCACAAATAAAATATCAGGAATTGGCGGAATAGACTTTACTTATATTTCAAGAATTCTTTTATTTGTACTTGGCTTATATCTTTTAAGCTCAGCGTTTAACTTTATTCAGGGATGGATAATGACCGGAATCACCCAGAGATTATGTTACAGACTGAGAAAAGAGATTTCAGAGAAGATAAACCGTATGCCTATGAAATATTTTGAGAGCAGGACATATGGTGAAGTATTATCAAGAATAACAAATGATGTGGACACATTAGGAAACAGCCTTAACCAGAGTGTAACACAGATTATCACATCTGTTGCCACACTTATCGGTGTGCTTGTAATGATGTTAAGCATTTCACCGCTTATGACACTTATATCACTCATAATACTTCCTATATCTGCAGGACTTATTTCATTTGTTGTTAAGAAGTCACAGAAATATTTTAAGACACAGCAGGAATATCTCGGACACATAAACGGTCAGGTAGAAGAAGTGTACGGCGGACATCTTGTAATAAAGTCTTTTAATAAAGAAAAGGAAACTATACAGAAATTTGATGACACAAATGCTGTTTTGTATGAATCAGCGTGGAAATCACAGTTCCTGTCAGGAATGATGCAGCCTATAATGATGTTTGTGGGAAACCTGGGATATGCGGCAGTTGCACTGTCAGGCGGAATATTAGCTGCAAACGGAGTGATAACCATCGGTGACATTCAGGCATTTATCCAGTACGTTAAGAACTTCACACAGCCTATACAGCAGGTGGCACAGGTAGCTAACCAGGTACAGCTTATGGCTGCTGCAGCAGAGCGTGTATTTGAATTTTTGGATGAGGAAGAGGAAGAACAGACAGCAGCCAATCCGGTACATCTTGAAAAGATAGACGGATACGTTGATTTTAAAAATGTTCATTTCGGATACCGTGAGGATCAGATTATCATAAATGATTTTAATGCGAGTGTTAAACCGGGACAGAAGATAGCCATAGTAGGTCCTACAGGAGCAGGAAAGACTACAATGGTAAAACTTCTTATGAGATTTTACGATGTAAATAGCGGGGAGATATTACTTGACGGACATAATATAAAAGATTTTAACAGACGTGAGTTAAGGGATGCTTTTGGAATGGTTCTTCAGGACACATGGCTATTTAAAGGAACAATTATGGAAAACATAAGATACGGTAAGATTGAAGCAACGGATGAAGAAGTGATTGCAGCAGCTAAGGCAGCCCATGCACATCATTTTATACAGACACTTCCGGGCGGATATAATATGGAGCTTAATGAGGATGCAAGTAATGTTTCACAGGGACAGAAACAGCTTCTTACCATTGCAAGGGCGATACTTGCAGACAACAGGGTGCTGATACTTGATGAAGCTACATCTTCTGTTGATACCAGAACGGAAGAGAGAATACAAAAAGCCATGGATAATCTTATGAAGGGAAGAACAAGTTTCATAATTGCCCACAGACTTTCGACAATAAGAAATGCGGATTTGATTCTTGTAATGAAGGACGGAGATATTATAGAGCAGGGTACGCACAATGAACTGCTTGAAATGAACGGATTCTATGCAGACCTTTACAATTCGCAGTTTGAATCGATGGAAGCCGTATAAAGGTACATTATGAGGAAAATTGCGAAAAGTAAAGCTTGAAAAAATTAATATCTTCATTATAATTGATAAAGACACATAAATTATCCGACACAGTGAGGTAGACATTATGACATATGAAGAGGTGGAAGAGTATATAAACTCTATTCCAAAGTTCGTAAAGAAAAATAAACCTGAACATACAAAAGCATTTTTAAGTAAAATTGGAAATCCGCAGAATGGCATGAAAATAATCCATGTGGCGGGAACCAATGGAAAAGGCTCTGTGTGTGCATTTGTTTCAAACATTTTAAATGAGAGCGGCAAAAAGACTGGTTTGTTTGTGTCACCTCATCTTGTGGAGATGACGGAGAGAATATCAATATGCAATAAAAACGTTACAAAGGAAGAATTTGTTGAAGGATTTATAAATGTTAAGGCTGTCGCAGATGAAATGAAAAATTCAGGATATGACAGTCCGAGTTATTTTGAATTTCTGTTTCTTATGGCAATGGATATATTCGGGCGCAATAACGTTGAATATGCAGTTCTTGAAACGGGACTCGGTGGAAGACTTGATGCAACAAACATTATTGAAAGTCCTGAGGTATCCGTGATTACATCCATAGGTTATGACCATATGGAAATACTCGGAGATACCATAGAGAAGATATCCGCTGAGAAGGCAGGAATAATAAAGAAAAATATACCTGTGGTTTATCAGGCAAATGACGATACAGTAAGACATGTAATAGAGAAAAAAGCTGCAGACATGGATGCTGTTACACATCCGGTGGCATATAAAGATTACAAAATTATAAAAAAATCGGACAATTATATTGATTTTTGCCCGGTTTGTGGTTATTATGTAAATATTGTTTTCAGAATTCCGTTTATTGCGGAGTATCAGGTTGAGAATGCGATGCTTGCAATAACTGCCGTATCTCTGTTAAAGGATATACGCAGGGATTCAGATGCCGTTAAAAATGGTCTGTCAGGTGTCAGATGGCAGGGAAGGATGGAACAGGTGATGCCCGGAGTGTATTTTGACGGTGCGCACAACGGACCGGGCATAGACTGTTTTGTAAAAACAGTCAGTGACTTTGAATGCAGTGGAAGAAAATTGATATTATTTTCGGCGGTCAAAGAAAAAGATTATGATTACATGGCAAATGAAATTTGCAATTATATAAAACCGGATAAAGTATATATAACAAGCATAGATGGGACAAGAAGTGTTTCGGCAGATACTTTGGCGGCAAAATTTTTCGATACAGATATATATATTTCAGATGATATAGAGACAGTTTTTAAAACAGCCATTAAAGAAAAAGAAACTGATGACGTGCTGTTTTGTGTCGGTTCACTTTATCTTATTGGAGAGCTGAAGAAACTGCTAAAGTGTTAAGGCACAGGTTTTGAATGGAGGATTTAGATGTTAAATTTTGATGAAGAGATAAAGAAATTTCAGCCGAGTCTTGAGGTTGATGATACAGAGGATGCCATATATAATACTAATTCTACAACAGATGTTACAGATATAGTATTGGAATTGTTAAAGGAAATGAAAGAGAATCAGTAAGAATATAGAGACAGCGAAAACGCTTCGGAATGGAGATTAGCATGAAATGTTACAGATGTGGAAGCACTCTTTCAGATAACGATTTCTGCAAAAGCTGTGGAGCAACTGTTGTAGTATACAGAAAGGTAATGAGACTATCTAATACATATTATAACATGGGGCTTTCTAAGGTAGAAGTTCGTGATTTGTCAGGTGCAGCAGATTTATTGAGAAGAAGTATAAAACTGAACAAAAGAAATGTAGATGCGAGAAATCTTCTCGGTCTTGTATATTTTGAAATGGGTGAGGCAGTACAGGCTTTCACAGAGTGGATTATAAGCAAAAATATTCAGCCGGAAGATAATATAGCAAACAAATATATGAAGAGACTTCAGTCGAATCCGACAAAACTGGATACGATTAATCAGACTATAAAGAAGTTTAACATAGCTTTAGGATATGCAAAGGAACATAATGATGATCTTGCCATAATCCAGCTGAAAAAAGTGCTGAACATGAATCCGAATCTGATTAAAGGTCATCAGCTTTTAGCTTTATTATACATGAAAAGAGGCGACTATGAACGGGCAAGAAAGCCGGTTATGAAGTCACTTAAGATAGACAATAATAATGTGCTTAGCAGGAAATATCTCGATGAGATAGATAATCATTCAGATAAGAAACAGCAGGCATCAAAAGACAATAAGCAGCAGTCAAAGACTGCACCTGCTGACGGAAGAAAGCGTTTTAAACCGGAGATAGATACCGGTGCAAATGAACCATTAAGCGGTTATGATGTCATTATTCCGAATAACGGATATAAAGAGTCGAATACAGGTACACTTACGATTCTTAATATTATAATAGGTATAGTTATCGGTGTGGCGGCAACATATTTCCTGCTGACACCTGCGAGGGTAAATGTGTTGAACAGTTCACACAAAAGTGAAGTGCTTAATCTGAATTCACAGATAGCAGGTTTAAATTCACAGATAAATGATCTGAAATCACAGCTTGATTCGGCAAATACCGATAAAACAAACCTACAGGGACAGATAGACAGTGCCAATGGAGAAAAAGATGTTATGATATCTGATTATGAGAAGCTTGTATCAGCAGTCATAGCATATCAGGCAAAGAGTTATGTGGAATGTGCAGACCAGATAAGTTCAATATCGGCAATAAACACACCGGAATATGATACAAAATATTCAGAGAGCTTTAAAAATATCTGTAATTCCATGAAAGATGACACATACAAACAGGCGGCACAGGCAGCTTATTCAGAGGCAAGATCACTTGCAGGATCAGCGAAATCAGTTGATTCATGGAACACGGTAGTATCAAAACTTGAAAGATGCTTTGTGTATGATTATAAGGATATTGATTACAGTGATGCGATAGAGAGATTAAAAACTGCATATATGACAAGATATCAGTGTGCAAAGGATGAAAATGCAGAAAACCTTCAGTCTTATAAAGACCAGGCGGTGGCAGGAATGCAGAGCGTCGTGGACAAGCTTACAGCAGCAGAGGGCATAAGCGCATCAGCATTAAAGAGTGCACAGGATAGCATAGGAGAACTTCAGGCTATGTAAACATACTAATGAAAAGGTAACATCTTAACGGGTGTTGCCTTTTTGGTTTTTATAATAAAAATAAGGAGATAGTTATGCAGGTAAAAGTAAAGGGAAACACACTTATTATCATTGTAAATGGAGATTTAGACCATCACAATGCTGAAATAATAAAAAATGTGGCAGATGTAAACATTATGGAAAACAAAATCAGAAACGTGATTTTTGATTTCAAAAACAGCAGTTTTATGGACAGCTCCGGAATAGGTGTTATGATGGGGAGATATAAACTTATTTCAAATGCGGGCGGACGTGCCTGTGCGGTCAATCTGAATCAGGCAGTTGAAAGGATATTTCAGATATCAGGATTACACAAGGTAATAGAAAAGTATGATACCGTAGAGGATGCTTTGAAAGAATTTAATGCAGAATAGCAGTGCGGAATGGAGGATTAGTGTGAACAGTAAAAGGGAAAAGTTATATTTGGAAATTGAGAGTAAATCAGAAAATGAAAGTCTGGCGAGGGTTATCGTATCGGCATTTGCGGCAAGGCTTGATCCTACACTTGAAGAAGTATCAGATATAAAGACAGCAGTATCGGAGGCAGTCACAAATTCTGTAATACACGGATATGAAGGTAATGAGGGAATAATAAAAATAGAGTGCGAAATAGAAAAAAATATATTATTCGTTAATATATCAGATGAAGGTGTGGGCATAGCAGACGTTAAACAGGCAATGCAGCCTTTATTTTCGACGAAAAAGGATGAAGAGCGCTCAGGCATGGGATTTTCGTTTATGGAAATATTTATGGATGAATTAAATGTTGAGTCAGAGAGTGGGAAAGGTACAAAAATAATGATGAAAAAAATAATAGGAGGGAAATAATATAGAATAAATTTATGGATACAATTGAACAAATCATACAGGCACACAATGGTGATAAAGACATGCGTGACAGAATTGTTCAGGAAAACACAGGATTAGTCTGGAGTATAGTAAGAAGATTTCTAAACAGGGGATATGATGCAGATGACCTGTTTCAGATAGGATGTATCGGACTTATAAAGGCAATAGATAAATTTGATACGGAATATGATGTTAAATTTTCAACATATGCGGTTCCAATGATAAGTGGTGAGATAAAGAGATTTCTAAGAGATGACGGTATAGTAAAGGTGAGCCGTACATTAAAGGAGAACGGCTGGAAGATAAAGCAGGCATCAGAACGGCTTTCGCATGAGCTGGGAAGAGATGCGACATTGCAGGAGATAGCGGCGGCAACAGAGCTGTCAAAAGAAGAAATAGTCATGGCAATGGAGGCAAATATAGAGGTAGAATCCATATATAAATCCGTATACCAGAATGATGGAAATGAGATATATATGGTAGATCAGATAGTGTCGGGGGCAGAAGGCAGGAATATTGGCAGACCGGCAGGTGGGAGATTCTGTGAGGATACTGAAAAGGAAAAGCTTATAGACAATATAATGCTGGAACAGCTAATGGACGATCTGGATGAGAAAGAAAGGCGGCTTATTGAGCTGAGATATTTTAAAGAGAAGACTCAAAGTCAGGTGGCACAAGAGTTTGGAATAAGTCAGGTTCAGGTTAGCAGGATGGAAAAAAGGATTTTGACAGAAATGCGAAAAAATATGTATAAATCTTCAAAAAATTTGTAAAAAATTGCTAGTAGTTTTTGCTTTTTTCTAGTATAATAATTATAAGATTATTTAAAACTACAGAAAGCAGGTGAACTGTATGAGTGAGGAAAAAAACACCGGTCAGGGGGATATATTAGACAGTGCTGTAGTGGAGGAGAGTAGCAGTACAACCAAAGAAGAAAAAAAGGAAAAATCCGGATTCCTTAGCAGAAAGAATAAGGAGAAAAAAGTTAAGCCGGTAAAACCGAAGAAAGATAAGAAGGTAAAACCGGTAAAAGAGAAAAAAATCAGACCTCCGAAAGAAAAAAAGGTCAGACAGGTAAAGGAAAAGAAAGCTAAAACAGGAAATAAGAAATTAAGTTTTTCTAAGAAAAATAAAACGGGTGTAGCAGCTGGTAATAAATCAGTAAAGAAAGGCAACACAAAAGCAAAAGTAAAGCAGCTTCTTATGAAAAATAAAAAGATTGCAGGAATCATTAAGAAACATGAGGAAAATGGGGCTAAACAGGCTAATGCACCTGCTATTACAAAACTTAAGAAATATCAGGGAATACGAATAAAGCTGATATGTGGTTTCCTTGTTCCGGCAGTGTTGTTTATAGTGGTCGGTGTAATGATTTACTCAAAGTCAAAACAGGGACTTACAGAGAATTCCGAGACACTTATTAATACAAACGTGGGAATGTTAAGAGAGTATTTTGAACTTGGTTTTGAAAATATAGAATTGTCAGCGACAAGACTTTCCGTAAATGATAACGTAATATCATATTATACCAGTACTATTGATGACAAGTCAGATCTTCTTTCAAGAAGCCGTTCGGGTACAAAGGCGGCGATAAACAACGAGTCGACAGCGGATAAATATATTCTCAATGTTATGACATTTGCAAATACAAGACTCGGATGTACGCAGACGGGACTCTTAAGTGAGAAGGATGACATGTATGAAGCATTTACCTCATCCGGAGACGCAGATGCACTTGATGGTGCAGACAGTGCATGGATATCCAACCATGAATCCATAGACGGATTCCTTAAGAATGACAAGAGCGATTATGCAATGTCACATGTAAGGGTTTTAAGAGATTCAAGAAATCAGTCAGTAGGATATATAGCAATCGATGTAAAGACAGATTTTATAAAACAGATTCTGGACGATGCGGACATTGGAAGTAAGAGTATAAAAGGATTTGTAACCGGTGATGGAAAAGAGGTAATAAGCGGAAGTGATGATTTTACATTTACATCACAGAAATTCTATAAAGATGCCAAAGAATCAGAGGATTCAGGTTATAAATATGTAGATTATAAAGGAAGCTCGTATTTATTTGTTTATGACAAGATAGAACAGGGCAACAGCATGGTATGTGTACTTGTTCCAAAGAGTGAGATTATTGTTAAGGCAAATGAAATCGGTACATTTATCATAGTAACAGTTATTGTATGCTTTATCATAGCGGTAATACTCGGTTCTGTATTTGCGGCAGGTATTGCCAACGCTATCAAGAAAGTCAATGTTATTATGAAGAAGACTTCTGAGGGAGATCTTACAGGAAGTATACATATGAAACGTAAAGATGAATTTGGAATACTGGCAGGAAATATTATGAATATGATTGTCAGTGTAAAAAATATTATCATAAAGGTTTCTCATGTAAGTGGTAATGTGCAGGATTCAGCCGGTAAGGTTAGTGAAAACTCAGAGGTATTGTATAAGGCAAGTCAGGATATAACAGCGGCAATCGGTGATATTGAAGCCGGTATAACACAGCAGTCAACTGATACGGAAAGCTGTCTTATGCAGATGTCAGATCTTGCAGATAAGATTACAGAAGTTCATACAAGTACAGGAGAGATTGGTAAAATTGCAGGAAATGCGCAGAATACCATCGATGACGGTATGGTTATTATCAGTAATCTTGGAGAGAGAGTTAATGATACGACAGAGATTACAAAGGTGGTTATACAGGATATCGACCAGCTCAAAGAAGAGTCACAGTCTATTAACAGTATAATCAAAACTATTAATGATATTTCAAAACAGACAAACCTTCTTGCACTTAATGCAAGTATAGAGGCTGCGAGAGCAGGTGAGGCAGGAAGAGGCTTTGCAGTGGTATCTGATGAGATAAGAAATCTTGCAGAGCAGTCAGGAAATGCAGGAAAACAGATTGGCGTTATTATAGAAAACATACAGAATCGTATGAATAAAACTATAGAGACGGCAGGAAAAGCAGAAGGCATAGTAACATACCAGCAGGAAGCACTTGAAAATACGGTTAATATATTTAAGGATATAAAGGATCAGGTCGCAACACTTGCGGACAATCTTGAAACTATATCTACAAGTGTAAATGGTATAGAAAATGCTAAGAATGATACACTTGAGGCAATAGAAAGTATATCTGCAACATCAAATGAGACAGAGGCAGCATCAGTAGAGCTTGGTAAAAATGCACAGAGACAGATGCAGGCAGTTGAAGAACTTAACGAAGCAGTTAAGATTCTTATGACAAATTCTGATGATCTCAATGAGGCGATCAGGGTATTTAAGATAGCTGAGGAGATTAAGGAAGAGATAAATAAAGAATTTGATACTGATATACAGAAAAAAATAGAAGATTTAACAGAAAATAACTAGAAGAGACGGGCAGTCATGATAAAAAAGTCATGGCTGCCTTTTTTTGCTTTTCATAGTTGAATAATATAAATATGTATGCACATACTTAGGATAGAAACGATGAATGGAGATGAATTTATATGAAATGGGGGCAAATATGAAAAAATTTATTTTAATTATTATTGTTATGGCAATAATTGTTGTACTTGGAATCGTATATTACAACGAAAATATAAAAACCAATACTATAACCGATGGTACGTTTGTGTGGAAAGGAATAACAAGATGTGGATAAGATAGTATATGTAAAGGCGGACAAGTGTATTCTTGCAGAAAATAAGATCGTAACAATCGGTGAAGCGGCAGATATAAGATGCAGCGACGGTCAGCTTACAAAGGACATTCGGGAGATTGTATTATATACATTTGATTCGCAGAAAGCTGACAGGTATGTAATGTCAGTTATGGATATTATTATAGCCATTCAGAAAAAATACGATGACGTAATAGTGATAAATATCGGGGAGCCGGATTTTATAGTTGAATATAATATGAATCACAAAGAGAAAACATGGATGGAAGTGATAAAAGTAGCTGTTATATGTCTTATAGTGTTTTTCGGTGCAGCATTTGCCATTATGTCTTTTCATGAGGACGTAGGTATAACAGGGTTGTTTGAAGATGTGTATAAACTGGTTATGGGAAAGGAAAAAGACGGAGTATCTGTTATAGAGGTGACTTACTCTATCGGACTTTTTCTCGGAATACTGATTTTTTATAACCGTTTTGGTGCCGGTCATAATTCAAATGATCCGAGTCCGTTAGAGATGGAGATGAAAACCTATGAGGATACTGTAAACGATACTCTGATAATGACGGGGGACAAAGAATGAACTTTGTAAAATTAAGTTTATTGGCTCTTATCGGAATTTCAGCGGGAGGTGTTATTTCAGCGGGGGTATTTTCGTTTATTACATCCATAGGAATAATTCCTAGAATAGCAGGAAATACAAGAACCGCAAGGTATGTAAGACAATTTGAGTGGCTTATAATAGCCGGAGGTATAGCAGGCGGGGCAGTAAGTATATTTAAGCCGGGATTTAGCCTTGGTACTTCAGTTGCCGCACTGTACGGTTTAATATCCGGAATATTTGTGGGATGTATAGCCGTTGCCATAGCAGAAACACTAAATTCTATGGCAGTATTTGCAAGAAGGGTCAGATTGAAAAAAGGTTTAAGGATAATTGTGTATGCCATTGCCCTTGGTAAGATGGCAGGCTCACTTGTTTATTTTCTGAAAATGTAGAAGCGGGTGTAAGATATCTGCGGAAATGAGAGGTATATATGAATAATATTAATGAGGAAGAAAAGAAAAAGTATGAAGAGTATGTAAATAAGATAACACCTACAACAAATGTGTTTAAAAATGTAATGAAGGCATTTCTTGTTGGAGGAATAATATGTCTTATCGGGCAGATTATATGGAATGCGGCAAAAGGAATGGGAGTGGATAAAGACATTGCATCAGGATGGACAAATATCATATTGATAGGTGCCACGGCCATACTGACCGGATTTAATATATTTCCGAAAATCGGTAAGTTTGGCGGTGCGGGTGCATTAGTGCCTATTACAGGATTTGCCAATTCTGTGGTGGCACCGGCTGTGGAATTTAAGACGGAGGGGCAGGTGTTTGGAATAGGCTGTAAGATTTTTAATATTGCCGGACCGGTGATTTTATACGGAATATTCAGCAGTTGGTGTCTCGGACTTATATATTGGATAATACAGCTTATATAAATGCGAAACAGTAATATATGGTGTTTGAAATTCCCGGTCGAAAATGGTAAAATAAAGAAAATTTTACAAAAAGGAGATTTGACCGGTTTATGAGAAGGAAAAAAAGTATAATAGCGTTTCTGGTATTGCAGATGCTTATATGTGTATGCTTTGCCTGCAATGCAGCATCTGTGTATGCAGATGAGGAAAATAGTGTGAAAATACAAAGCTTTCACCATTTAGAATACGATGATATGTTTGTATATCTGAGTGATAAGATGAATGAGAAAGAAGTCTCACAGTACATGCCTGAATATCTTGAGGCAGAGGATTCGTCTGGAAATGTTATCAATGTACCTGTAGAATGGACCTGCTCAACAGGAGATTATGAAAGTACGGATTATTACTGTTATCAGTTTTCACCGGTATGGGATAATGAAAAGTATGTATATGATGGTGCAGACAACATTATGTCAGACGGCCCGTATGTGTTTGTATGCCTGGGTGAGAGATTTGATGATGACAGCGAGCTTGCAAGGGCATCCGAAAATGGTGATAAAAATGCATCAAAAATTTTTAAGTACCTGACAGAGAACATGGGACTAAGTTCAACTGCAGCATGTGGTGTAGTAGCCAATATATATCATGAATCAGGATGTATTGCAGATTTGCTGGAGATAGGATATACATGGACAAGTGGGGGAGGATATGGTATCTGCCAGTGGACGAACACACCAAGAACGGCTGAAAGTGGAAGAAGAAGCAGTCTTGTAAAATATTGCGGGCTTATCGGTAAAGATTATAAAACCATTTCGGGACAGCTTAAATATCTTGAATATGAGCTCACAACGTCGTATTCCGGTGTTTTAAACAGTCTTAAGGATATAAATGTGTCGGCGGATTCGGGTAAGGATTGTTACGATGCTGCATATATATGGTGTACAAGATTTGAGGTTCCGCAGAATATGGAGGCAACAGCAGTAGTAAGGGGAAATTTTGCAAAGAGTCTGTGGGAATCATATAGCAGTAATGCTGTTAATACAAGGGCTCCAAAGTTTACGGGAAATATTTATCCGGAGTCGATAATGCAGGGAAAAGGATATCCGGTAAAAGGTGTTATCAGTGCAACTTCCGGAATAATAAAAAAGGTTAAGGTAGCTGTTGTAAACAGTGCTTCAAAGACAATCTGCAGTAAATCAGCAGTTCCGGGGAGTATGACATATGATATATCAGCATTAGACCCTTATATAACATTTGATAAATTAACTAACGGAGTTTATTTTTACAGAGTGTTTGTTACGACGAATGATGGTACATATACACTTTTAAATAAGGACTTTGTTGTGTGTCCGAATGAACCGGTGAAAGTGAACGGATTAAAAGAAAGTAAAAAAGGTGTTACATCAGTAAAAATCACATGGAAAAAAGCGAAAGGGGTAACAGGTTACTGTATAATGCGTGCTGATTCTCCGGATGGAACATATAGAAAGATTGCAACGATAACCGGAAATGACAATACCGAATATGCAGATAAGGGGCTGAAAAAGTATGGAGTGTATTATTATAAAATATGTTCCTTTATAACAAAGGACGGAGTTACAAAATATAGTAAATATTCAGGAATGGCAACTGCCGGAACAAAGCCGTATCCGTCTTCAATGGTAAAGAAAATAAGAAAAACTACGGTGCTTAGAAAATATGCCGGTGTCAAATATTCAAAAATAACAAATATTAAGGCGGGCAGCAGGGTAAGACTTGTAAACAGGACTAAAGATTTTAGTGGAGCAGTGTGGTATTATGTAAAATATGGAACAAAATATGGATATATTAAATTTAATGTTATTGCATAAAAAATGTGTATTAATTATGAAAAAAATGTGTTCAAAATGACTGGTTGCGGTTGCCATTTAATTCATAATAAGGTATAATTATGGTAATATACAAGGTGAAAAATTTGACAAAGGCAATGAGGTGATATTAATGAATGAAGACCATAAATTTGTATCTTTAAAAGATTTCCGGATAATGGGACAGCAGCTTATGGCCTCCATGAATAAGGTAATATTTATCACTATAAATCTGAAAAATTTCAAGTATTTTAACCAGACATATGGATTTAGTGCCGGTGATGAAATATTAGAACACATGAAGGAGCATTTCTGTTTGCAGTCAAAATCCTGCAAACTGGCAACATTTACATATATTGACCATTTGGCAGGACTGATTGAGGAAGACGATATAGATGCGGATGATAAGCTGGAATATATCAAGAATACCGGAATGAGATTTGTTGATGAGATAAATGAGAAATATCCGTTGGCAAAGGTGCATTTAAATTGTGGTGTATATTTCGTAGAGGATAAGACGGAAGATATAGAGGATATACATGACAAGGCAAGATATGCAAGAAAATCCATAAATGATACGTACAATAATTTTATAGCTGTCTATACAGACGAGATAGGAAAGAGAGCCGTTGAAGAAGCAGGGGTTATTCCACTTTTTGAATACGCATTGGAAAATAATACCATAGAGCTTTATCTTCAGCCGAAATTTACCATAGATACACAAAAACTTGTAGGTGCAGAGGCATTGTCAAGGATTGTGGATATGAATGGCAATATAGTTCCACCGGGAGTTTACATTCCGGTGCTTGAGAAATCAGGGCTTATATCGGAGCTTGATAAGAGAATGATAGAACTTCTTATACAGAGGATGAAGGAATGGAAGAAAAAAGGCAAGAAGTTTATGACGGTATCTATCAATTTATCAAGGGTAGATTTTAATGTACCGGGATTTATAGAAGACATTGACAAAAAGATTGAGGAAGCAGATTTACCAAAATCAGCATTTGAATTTGAACTTACGGAAACCGTATTTTGCGAGAATCTCAAAGAAATTATCGAGAAGATAAATGACATGAGGGCAAAGGGATATAAAATCAGTATGGACGATTTTGGAAGCGGATTTAATTCACTGTATGTTCTCGGAATGGTCCCGATTGATATTATAAAATTTGACAGAGGTTTTGTGCTCAACAGTCTGACCAATAAGAAGGGTTTTGCAATAATGTCCAGTCTTGTCAATACCTTTAACAGCACAGATTTTGATATTATCTGTGAAGGTGTGGAAACAAGGGAAGAGGAGCAGTTAGTAAAAGAGACCGGATGTAATGTCATTCAGGGGTATTTACATGACAAGCCACTGCCTATAAGAGAATTTGAAAATAAATATTTATAAGAAAGCAAAAACTATCCCCCAAAGGTCGGAAACATATCTGACTTTGGGGGATTATTTATTATTATTAAGTTATTACTGAACAAGTATAACTGTTCCTTTGTTTGCAGGTAAATCAATGATAAGTCTGTTATTATCAAGGTTGCACTGTGGATATCCGCCGAGATCACCGTGATCTGAGGATGGAGTACTGTCAATACCTGAAGCTTTGAAAATATCATTACATGAAGTTTCTAATGTGTGAACAAGATTTAATATGTCCTGTGGCTTGCTGTTAAGTTCATTGTCTGATTTAACAGATGATTTCATTGCATTAAGAGCATCTGCTACAGAGTCGGCATCAGCAAGAGCTTTAGATATACTATCGATTATTTTTGATGTATCAGGAGCTGTTTCTTCTGTTTCCCGTTTGTCTGCGATATCATTTGCAAGTAAATCTACAGCCTGACTTGTCTGAACCGGAAGTCCTATTTCCATATGGGCAGCATTATCATCGTTATTAAGAGCCACGATGACAGCCTTTCCGTCAAGGATTCTTGCAAAGGCAAATTGTCTGTTTGTGAGCTGGAGTTCCTTGTATTCTCCATAAGTAAGTTCAGGGAACTGTTTCTTTAATTTACCAAGCTGTATATATAGTCTTGTAACTTCATTATCTGTATAATAGTTTTTGAAATCATCAAGGTTAAGGCATGGACGAAGTCCCCAGTCTGAACCGTTTTCCTTACGTCCCTCTATAGAGAACTCTGAACCGTAATAGATTGACGGTATTCCCGGTACAGTATATAAGAGTATTCCTATGTTGTACAGATGAGCCTTGTTGTTAAGTTTTGAAGCGATACGCTCAACATCATGATTATCAACAAATGTATAAAGTCTTATTCCACGGCAGATATCGTTCAGACGTTTGATTGAATGAGCGATTTCAAAATAATTGTGGTCATTGTGTCCGGAGAACAATCCTTTGTGTAATTCGTAGTTTGTAACAGAATATAACATGTTATTATTTGCCCAACGGCTGTAATCACCGTGAATAACTTCACCCATAAGCCAGAATTCCGGTTTGAGTTCGTCGGCAACATGTCTTAATTCTGACATGAAATCAAAGTCAAGAACGTCAGCTGCATCAAGTCTTATGCCATCGATATCAAACTCGTTTATCCAGAAACGGATAGTGTCAAAGTGATAATTTCTGACTTCAGGATTCCTGAGGTTGAGTTTGGCAAGAAGATTGTAACCGCCCCAGTTGTCATAGCAGAAACCGTCATTATATTCATTGTTTCCGCCAAAGTTTACATTGCAATACCAGTCACGGTAACGTGAATTTTCTCTGTTCTGCTTTATATCTTCAAAGGCAAAAAACTGTCTTCCGGTGTGATTGAATACACCATCAACAATAACCTTTAATCCTATATTATGACAATAGCTGACCCATTTTTTGAAATCTGCATTTGTTCCGATACGGCGGTCAACCATACGGTAATCTGTTGTATCATATCCGTGGCTGCCTGATTCAAAAAGCGGACCGATATAGATAGCAGTACATTCCATCTTTTTTACATGGTCAGCCCACTGTGTAAGCTTGTCAAAATGATTTTCACTTTCTCCATTATTTTCTTTAGCGCATCCACACAATCCTAAAGGGTAAATGTGGTAAAATACGGCACTGTCATACCAAGCCATTTTTAAGTCTCCTTCCGGTAAATAAATTTAGTCATCTTTATTATTTTACAAAAAAAAGCACTTTAATTCAATGATTTCCGGGAATAAATTTAATTATTTAGGAAAATATAACATTATAATACTATGGTTTTGAAGGAGGATATATGTCACAAAAAGTTGGAAAACAGAGTATTGCTTTTGAAAACGGAGTATATATAGATGCCATGGCATCTATAGTCGGTAAAAAAGAGGGTAATGGTCCTCTCGGCCATGAATTCGACATGATTGTGGAAGATCCAAAATTTGGCGAGGATAACTGGGATGCGGCGGAAAGTAAATTTCAGAATGAAACGGCAAAACTTGTGATAAGTAAATCAGGACTTGCAAAGGAGAGTATAAGATATATATTTGCAGGGGATCTTTTAGGACAGCTTATTGCTACCACATTCGGTATAGCAGAGCTTGGAATACCGCTTTTCGGCTTATATGGGGCATGCTCAACCATGGGAGAGTCTATAAGCCTCGGTGCCATGACTGTTGCAGCCGGATATGCCGATTATGTGATGGCACTTGCATCGTCTCATTTTGCCAGTGCAGAAAAATCATTCAGATTTCCGTTAGAATACAGTAACCAGAGACCATATTCGGCAACATGGACCGTTACAGGCTGTGGCTCTGTGATCATAGGGAAGGACAAAGGAATAGCGAAAATTGAGGGAATAACAACGGGAAAAATAGTTGATTATGGTATAAAGGATGCCATGAATATGGGGGCATGTATGGCTCCGGCAGCGGCGGATGTCATATATAATAACCTTAAGGATTTTCATATAGAACCGGATTACTACGATAAAATTATAACGGGAGATTTAGGATATGTAGGTCAGACTATACTTATAGATATGTTAAAAGAGCGTGGAATTGACATAAGTGACAGACATTATGACTGTGGCATTGAAATTTTTGATAATGATGAACAGGATACACACAGTGGAGGAAGCGGGTGTGGCTGCAGTGCTTCAGTGCTCTGCTCTTATATATTAAAGCAGCTTGAGAAAGGATACTGGAAGAGGATACTGTTTGTACCTACCGGAGCATTGATGTCACCTATAAGTTTTAATGAAGGTCAGTCAATACCGGGAATTGCACATGCTGTAGTACTGGCAAGTGAGTGAAAGGAATGGAGGAAAAAATGGATTATTTTCTTGCGTTTTTGGTAGGCGGCATTATTTGTGGAATTGTTCAGATATTTATGGACAAGACAAAGCTTATGCCGGGAAGAATAATGGTGGGACTTGTTGTGATAGGAACACTGTTGGGTGTATTTGGCTGGTATGATAAGTTTATAGACTTTGCCGGATGTGGTGCCAGTGTTCCGTTACTGGGATTTGGAAATACGCTTATAAAGGGCGTAAAAGAGGCTGTGGATAAAGAGGGATTTATTGGAATATTTATGGGTGGATTTAAGGCAAGTGCCATTGGAATAAGTGCGGCTCTTGTGTTTGGTTATATTGCAAGTCTTGTATTTGAGTCCAAAATGAAAGAATAACAGGAGCTATAGCTCCTGTTATTCTTTTAGTCATTATTTTCTTCATCTGGTTTCTGATTGTTATCATTGTCCGGAGAGTCATTGTTTTCAGAAGAATTATCAGCGGCGGTTGTCTCTGTATTATGTCCTGCACTGCTGTTAGAAGAATGTGATGAGTGTCCTGAATGGACATCACACTGGTCTGTAGGGACAGTGGTTTTTGAAAAATACTCAGTTCTTATGTTAGAAGAACCACACACACCTTCGATCGCCAGCTTGTTTGATGCTGAACATATCTTTGCTTCAACAACAGAATCCGGTTTTGGGAATCCCGGATCATCCGTATAACCTTTTGTCTCATCTATACGTGATACGATTTTACTCCACAGTGTTTCATGGTATGAGGTGTTAGGTAATGTCTGGTTGTTATCGAATCCTGACCATACCGTAGCAGTAAGATAAGGAGTGTATCCTGAAAACCATATATCATTATCATCTGAGGTTGTACCGGTTTTTCCGGCAACAGTCATTCCCGGTACCTGACAGAGTTTACCGGTTCCCTCTGTTACAACATCCTGCATTGCACTTGTAAGTAACCATGCTGTAGAATCTTTGATAACTGCGTGGTCATCAGAGTTGTTTTCAAGAAGTACACGTCCCTTGTGGTCGAGCACCTTTGTATATAATATAGGTTCGTTATAAACGCCACCGTTTGCTATTGCAGCGTATGCGGCGCAGAGTTCAAGGTTTGTCACACCATATGTGATTCCACCGAGCGCCAGTGACTGACCTATATCTGATACTACAGAACCATCATCCAATGTTTTTTCGGATACAAGAGTAGTAAATCCGAAATCTTCCAGATATTCAAATCCCAGCTGAGGGGTGATGGCAGTTATTAATTTTGATGTTACAACGTTCATTGAATCACGTATACCGGCACGGAGAGTTGATGGTCCGCGATAGCTGTCTCCCCACCAGTTGCTTACTTTTCTTCCGTTTACGTCATAAAAAGGTGAATCTTCAACGAGGGAAGCAAGTGTATATCCTGCCGTGTCAAGAGCAGGAGCATATGTTGAGAGTACTTTAAAACATGAACCAGGCTGTCTTGTAGTATTTGTTGCCCTGTTAAGCGTCAGGCTGGCAGTTTTCTCACCACGTCCGCCGACGATAGCTTTTACATAGCCTGTCTTCTGATCCATAACCGTGAATGAAACCTGTGGCTGTAGTGTATATAAAATATTTTCGCCAAGATTGGTATCACCTTCCTGCCAGTACTCGGTTTTAAATGCGGCGATATACTGGTCAGCTTCTTCAGGTGAAGAAAATGTAAGGTTAAATGATGAATTTTCAAGTAAAATCTTATTATAGTATTCAATATCAGCCTCCGAATAGTTACTTACCGTTCCATCTGAGTGCTGTACTGACCATGCCCAGTTTATAGAGTAATATACGGTTGAAGGATAGTTTGCCGCATTATTACATTCATAATCACAGATTGCCTGAATTGCAGGGTCCTGGGTAGTGTATATGCTAAGGCCGCCACTGTATAAGGCATTGTAAGCCTGATTACGAGTGTATCCTTTCTGTTCCTGAAGGTCCTCTAATATGTCATCTATAAGTGCATCAACAAAATATGAATATGGATTTGAAGTTGATGTGTTGACATTAAGAGTCTGTATTCTTGAGTATACGTCATCGGCCATTGCACTGTTATATTCATCCTGGGAAATGTGTCCGTTTGACAGCATATGTTTTAAAACCTTTTCTCTACGCTCTGCGTTGTTCTCAGGATGAATTACCGGATTGTATTTTGAAGGACTCTGTGTAATGGCAGCTATGACAGCAGCTTCTGAAAGATTAATCTCAGATACGTCCTTATTAAAATATCTCTTTGCGGCAGCCTGTACACCGAGACAGTTCTGACCGAGATTTATGGTGTTTAAATAGCTTTCAAGTATGTATGACTTGGTAGTAGCTTTTTCAAGTTCAAGTGCCAGATACTGTTCCTGAAATTTACGTTTAAAAAGTTCACCGACGGAATTTTCATTTCCCCCCTGAAATACGTTATTTTTAAGTAACTGCTGTGTGAGGGTGCTGGCACCCTGTGACAGACTTCTTGTCGATACAGCGATATATGCAGCTCTTATGATACCTTTTAAGTCTACACCGTTATGCTCGTAAAAACGTTCATCCTCAATATCAATAAATGCATATTGCAGACATTTAGGGATATTGTCAATGGAAACAGATTCACGGTTTGAACCGGACTGTATAAGTTTGGTTATCTGATTGCCGTCACTGTCATATATTGTAGTTGAGTATCCTGATGGGGCAATATTTATATCATCAACCGAGGGTGATGAATCTATTATGCCATGTATCATCCCAAAACCCGCAAACGTTACGGTTGTAATGAGTGCAACCAGGATAAATATAAAAAATTTAAATGAATTTACACAAAACTTTGTTTTTAGCTTCTTCTTTGAAGAATTGACAGCTTTGCGTTTTTTTATTGCATTATCATAGCTGAAGTTCATGAATTTCCTCCATTCCAAAATGTTTTCTCATATATTATTATAAAATATACATTCTCATATTTTTTAATTATATCAAAAACCAGATGGTAAATAAAGTTAAAAATGTGTTACAATCTATATATTAGCCTTAATAAAATATTTTATTCAAAGGAAATGAGGAAAAAAATGAAAAAAAACATGGCACTTATAACTCCGGGAGTGGGAGAGTACGAGGAAAAGAAATCAAAGTTTATAGCACATATAAAGAAAGTGGAATCAGAAGAAGAAGCAAATGAATATATTGCGGCAATGAAAAAAGAATACTGGGATGCAAGACATAACTGCTATGCGTATGTGATTGGTGATAAAAATGAGATACAAAGATTTAGTGATGACGGGGAGCCGTCAGGAACGGCAGGAAAGCCCATACTTGATGTCCTGAACGGTTCAGGACTTAATAATGTAATAATTATCGTGACAAGATATTTTGGAGGGGTACTGCTTGGAACCGGCGGTCTTGTGAGGGCATACCAGAAGTCATCACAGGATGCACTTGATAAAAGTATAATCGTGGAGAAGAAGTCAGGAAATGTGGCATTATTGAAGGCTGATTACGGATATGTAGGAAAATTACAGTATATTGCGGCAAATCTCGGCATACACCAGCTGGATGCAAAGTATGGAGAAAATGTTGTATTTAAATATCTGGTTCCTGTGGAAGTATATGATAAGTTTAAGGAAAATGTGGATGAGGCAACATCAGCAACGGTGGAAATAGAAAACACTGCCACTATCAGCTACGGTATTGATAATGGCAGTGTAATTACTGAATTATAAATAATATTCTTTTGTAAAAAATTTTTTGATAATTATAGGATATACACACAGGATAAATAATATAACCAGCATTTTAGATATAAAGTAAAGTGGAAGTATTCCTGAGAAGAAACTTTTTACTATATAGCTCAATACGGAATTTAATAATAATGTGAGTACAAGTCCTATAATGTACTTGACAATCTGTAGCGGCAAAGTTGTCGCACGTTCGTTGAAACGGATATGTTTGGTTTCTATATAATACCCGATAATGAATCCGGCAGCGGCGCCTGCAGCCTTGGCTGTGTCAGTCAGTTTATTAAACGGTACACCGGGAACGGCTAAACCGACATAAGCAATTATTCCTACTGCTATAAATGTCAGAATAATAAGAAATATCATTGTACGTTTAACAAACGAAGGGTGAACCGAATAGTTTTCAGCATAATAATTTATTATAAAGGAAACTATTATCGTAATACCAAAGGATACCAGAACATCTGACGGAGTGTGGACACCAAGGTACATTCTTGAAAACATTACTAAAAATATAGTAGCAAAGCAGGCAAACTTTACAGACTTCTTCTTTGACACAAAAGCAAAAGAGGAGAAGAGTGCTGTCACATTCTGGGTATGCCCGCTTGGAAATGAATAACCGGTAGCGGTGTGCTTTGCCGATTCAACAGCCTTAAAGCTTTTGTCACGCACCCATGGACGCGGAACGCGGCACAGTATCTTTGTGGAATTAACTATAAGACCTGAGATTACATATACGATACCCAGCCGGTAAGCAAATTTTTTATCTATGCACCAGAATATAAGGCACAAAACTGCGATGAAGATGGTGCTTTCGCCTATAACCGTTATAATAGAATTAAACCAGGTTAAAGCGGGCGTTCTTGCATCTGACAGCAATTCAAGAAATCTCATATCCATCCGCATTTCTCCTCTCATATAAATTAATTTTTGTTGTTATTAAACTTAGAACGTTTTCTAAGTGTAGGATCAAGAATTTTCTTTCTTATTCTAAGGTTTTCAGGTGTTACTTCGAGTAACTCATCAGTATCTATAAATTCAAGACACTGCTCAAGACTTAATACTTTCTTAGGAACAAGCTTTAAAGCTTCATCTGAACCTGAAGAACGGGTATTTGTAAGGTGTTTTGTCTTACATACATTAACTTCAACATCATCAGTTTTACCATTTTGTCCGACAACCATTCCTGAGTAAACTTTTTCACCAGGTCCGATAAATAACGTACCACGTTCCTGAGCATTGAAAAGACCATATGTTATGGCTTCACCGGCTTCAAATGCGATAAGAGAACCCTGTTTACGGTACTGGATGTCCCCCTTGTATGGACCGTATCCGTTGAATATAGTATTGATAATACCATTTCCTTTTGTGCTGGTCATAAATTCGCCTCTGTAACCTATAAGACCTCTGGCAGGTATAGAAAACTCAAGACGGGTGTATCCGCCGGATGATGTTGTCATGTTAAGAAGTTCACCTTTTCGTGAGCTTAATTTTTCAATAACTGTACCTGAAAATTCATCAGGGACATCAATATATGCAAGTTCCATAGGCTCAAGCTTTTTACCGTGTTCGTCAGTTTTATATAATACCTCAGCTTTGCTGACAGCAAATTCATATCCTTCACGTCTCATATTTTCAATAAGAACGGATAAGTGAAGCTCACCACGGCCTGACACCTTAAAGCTCTCTGTTGTTTCGGTTTCTTCAACTCTGAGACTTACGTCAGTGTTAAGCTCCCTGAACAAACGGTCTCTTAAATGGCGTGATGTAACAAATTTACCTTCCTGTCCGGCAAGCGGGCTGTCATTAACCATAAAATGCATTGATATGGTTGGCTCCGAAATCTTCTGGAAAGGTATGGCAACAGGATTTTCAGGTGAACATATAGTATCTCCGATATGAATGTCAGCTATTCCTGATATGGCTACAATAGAACCGACAGTAGCCTCATTGACCTCAACTTTATTTAATCCGTCAAATTCATATAATTTACTGATTTTAACTCGTTTCTGTTTATCAGGTTCATGAGCGTTTACAAGAACGGCATCCTGATTAACTTTGATTTTACCGTTATCTACCTTACCTATTCCGATACGGCCTACATATTCGTTGTAGTCGATAGTACTGATAAGAAGCTGTGTGCTTTCATCAGGGTCTCCCTCAGGAGCCGGAATATATTTAAGGATAGTTTCAAATAAAGGCTCCATATTCTTAGGGGAATCATCAAGCTCTAATATGGCATGTCCGGCTTTTGCGGATGCAAATACGAACGGACAGTCAAGCTGTTCATCAGAAGCATCAAGTTCTATAAATAATTCAAGAACCTCGTCGATAACTTCCTGAGGACGTGCTTCAGGACGGTCAATCTTATTTATACATACAATAACGGAAAGATTGAGTTCCAAAGCTTTCTTTAAAACGAATTTGGTCTGTGGCATTGCGCCTTCAAAGGCATCAACAACCAGAATAACTCCGTCA
This sequence comes from uncultured Lachnospiraceae bacterium, assembly GCA_902763335.1. Lineage (GTDB taxonomy): Bacteria > Bacillota > Clostridia > Lachnospirales > Lachnospiraceae > UBA2821. Next base: position 39,874 of record CACWRR010000009.1, read on the forward strand.
ACCATTTTAAGAACACGTTCAACTTCACCACCAAAGTCGGCATGTCCCGGTGTATCTATAATGTTAATCTTTGTATCTTTGTAATACACTGCTGTGTTTTTAGAAAGAATAGTGATGCCTCGTTCACGTTCAATGTCATTTGAATCCATTACACGTTCGGCAACTTCCTGATTTTCTCTGAAAACACCGCTCTGCTTAAGCAGTTCATCTACAAGAGTTGTCTTACCGTGGTCAACGTGAGCTATAATTGCAACGTTACGGACATCTTCTCTTTTGATTTTCATTAAATATTCCTCCATTCACAAAAAAAATCAATATCAAGCTTATCATAATTTACATAAAATTCAAGAAAAATATTTATTTTTATATATAGGAATTTTAAATTTAAGTGTCAAAAGGGTGCTATGCACCAGCCGAACATAATATGTGGTATTGCAAGCTGGCTTGCAAATACACATATTTGTGTCGGCTAGTCCCCCGCAGGGGGACTTTTGACACTCAAATCTGAATTTAAATCAATCCGGTTATAAAAATATTATAAATTTTTGTTTCTGATATGTCGAAAAATGGCGAAAAATATAGCCATTCGACATTTTTCTACAGTGTATCACCATTGTATAGGAAAATCAAAGAAAAAAATGCTAAAATGGACTTCCCAGGTAATAAAAATTAATGTAAAATGCAACCGTAATGTTGTTCTAATAATAACAAAGGGAACGTAAACATTACTATAGATAAGTTTATCTAAAGAAACATTTAATAATGAAGGGAGAAATACGCATGGTAGATAAGGTGATTGAAAACAACAGAGTAAGTATTTTAGGAGAGATAGTATCAGAATTCAGATTCAGCCATGAAGTGTTTGGCGAGGGATTTTACATCGTAGATGTAGCAGTCAGCAGGCTGAGTGATATGTATGATACAATACCGCTTATGGTATCGGAAAGACTTGTTGATGTCACACAGAATCTAAAAGGAAAACTGGTGGAAGCATCAGGACAGTTTCGTTCATATAACAGACATGAGGGAACGAAAAACAAACTTGTACTTTCTATATTTGTAAGGGAGTGGCAGATAGTAGAGGAAAATCTTGAGGCAGGAAAGACAAATCAGATATTTCTGGACGGATTTATCTGTAAGGCACCTGTTTACAGAAAGACTCCATTGGGAAGAGAGATATCTGATCTTCTTATTGCAGTGAACAGACCATATGGAAAATCAGATTATATCCCATGTATTGCGTGGGGAAGAAATGCCAGATTTGCTTCAACATTTGAAGTCGGAGGCAGAATTCAGATATGGGGAAGAGTACAGAGCAGGGATTATGTTAAGAAGTTAAGTGAAGAGGAAACAGAAAAACATACCGCCTATGAAGTATCGGTCAGTAAGCTTGAGTATGTAGTGTAATGCCAATCAGATGTTGCAAAAAATTGTAAACTTTGGTATTATGTACTAAATTTAAGGTATGTAAGGAGCATTTGCTATGGACAAAGGATACGTGCAGATTTTTTGCGGCAATGGTGACGGAAAATCATCTGCTGCAATTGGAAAAGGTATTTTTTCGGCAATAGAAGGAAAAAGAGTTATCATTATACAGTTCATGAAAAGAAGGAACGAGGATGAAGCAGCCTTTTTCGAGCAATTGGAGCCTCAAATTAAAATGTTCAGATTTGAGAAATCTGATACAAGTTTTGATGAAATGAGCGATAAAGAAAGAGAAGAAGAGCGGAATAACATAACCAATGGCATAAATTATGCCAAAAAGGTGCTTACTACAGGGGAGTGTGATGTGCTTATTCTCGATGAAGCGCTTGGTCTTATTAATGAAGGCATAGTAAGCATGGAGCAGATTATACAGGTAATATGTGCAAAAGATGAATATGAAACCGTATTTCTTACGGGAATTAATCTTCCGGAAGCACTAAAAGATTATGTTGATATTGTATCCACAATAGAGACACAAAATATGTAGAATTATGTAATGTCACAGTTAAACTAAATATTGATTGACAATGCTATATAATGGTGTTATCATCACATTTAGATAATTAAATATTTTAAGTAGAGGTTGCATTTTAAAAGAGTAGTCAGACGGATGTTTCAGTGACAGATGAAATCTGGTGAAAGGGTGAGATGCCGAAGGAAGAATATATACTGAGATATTTTTCTTGGGGATATGGTTAATAGCCATATAACTGTCATTCCGTTTACATTCGGAATGGAGGGCTGCTTTTTAGTTGTGAACTTTAAGAACCAGCCCGGTGCTGGTTCTTTTATATTTTTAAGGAGGAAGATTATGTCTATTTTTACAGGAGCAGGAGTTGCTATCGTTACACCTATGAATGAGGATGGAAGTGTTAATTTTGTTAAGCTGGGAGAACTGATTGATTATCAGATAAACCATAAGACAGATTGTATAATAATCTGTGGAACTACAGGAGAATCATCTACTCTGACGCATGAGGAGCATCTTGCATGCATAAAGTATGCAGTAGAGAAAACAGCAGGAAGAATACCGGTAGTAGCAGGAACAGGTTCTAACTGTACTGAAACAGCCGTTTATTTATCACAGGAGGCAGAGAAGTATGGAGTTGACGGACTTCTTCTTGTGACACCATATTATAATAAGGCTACACAGAACGGATTATTTGAACATTTTACTACTATTGCAAATTCAGTTAAAGTTCCTATTATATTATATAATGTTCCGAGCAGAACAGGATGTAATATATTACCTGAGACTGCAGTTCGTATAGCAAAGGCAGCACCAAATGTAAAAGGTGTAAAAGAAGCAAGTGGAAACATCTCACAGGTTGCAAAGCTTGCAAAACTTGCAGACGGTCTGCTTGACATTTATTCAGGAAATGATGACCAGATAGTACCGGTATTATCACTTGGTGGAAAAGGTGTAATATCAGTATTATCAAATGTAGCACCGGAAAAAGCACATGATATCGTGGATTCTTACCTTAAGGGCGATGTTAAGACCAGCTTAAAACTTCAGCTTGAGGCACTCGACCTTATCAATCAGTTATTCTGTGAAGTTAATCCTATACCTGTTAAGGCGGCACTTAATATGATGGGTATGGAAGTTGGACCACTTAGAAAGCCACTTACTGAGATGGAGCCTGAACATAAGGAGAATCTTAAGAAGGCAATGATGGAATATGGAATAAAACTCGCTTAGACGGATATTAGGTAAATTCAGGTAAATCTAGTTGTCAAAAGGGTGCTACGCACCAGCCGGACACAATATGCGGTATTGCAAGCTGGCTTGCAAATACGCATAGTTGTGCCGGCTGCTCCCCGCAGGGGCTTTTGACAACGGAATTTCTATTATAAAAAATAATATTACAACATGAAAGGTACGGTAGAAGTAAATGATAAAAATAATAATGTGTGGCTGCAATGGAAAAATGGGTCAGACTATTACGGGAATCGTTGCAGAGGATGAGGAATCAGAGATAGTAGCAGGATTTGATATTGCAGAAAATGACAGTCTGTCATATCCGGTATTTACAGATATGTACAAATGTGATGTTGATGCAGATGTCGTTATAGATTTCTCATCATCAAAGGGAACAGATAAACTTCTTGAATACTGTGTAGACAAAAAAATGCCATTGGTTCTCTGTACAACAGGATTGTCAGAAGAGCAGCTTAACAAGGTGCATGAGGCATCAAAAACAATTCCTGTTTTAAAATCAGCTAACATGTCACTAGGTATCAATACCATTATGAAACTTTTGAAAGAGGCAACTAAGGTGCTTGCACCTGCAGGATATGATATAGAGATAGTTGAAAGACATCATAACCAGAAAGTAGATGCACCGAGTGGAACTGCACTTGCACTGGCAGATACTATAAATGAGCAGCTTGATAATGAATATGAATACAAATTTGACAGAAGCGGTGACAGAATAAAGAGACCGAAAAAGGAGATAGGAATATCCGCTGTCAGAGGAGGAACAATAGTAGGTGACCATGAGGTTATATTTGCCGGAATAGATGAGGTAATAGAGATAAATCATCATGCATATTCGAAGGCTGTTTTTGGTAAGGGGGCTGTTCAGGCTGCAAAATTCCTTGCTGGAAAAGAACCGGGAATGTATGATATGAGCAATGTAATCGGTTAATCATATTTATTTGGATAAAAATTCCATTAATTAAAAATATCTCTTTTGGATATATTAAGTTATATAAATAAAATTAATATTTAAAAGGAGATATTTAAAATGAAAAAATTCAGAATTGGATGTATGCTTATGTTGGTGACTGCGATGGCAGTAGTATTTACAGCATGTGGTGGCGATGATTCAGGAAATAATAATGAGACTTCAACTGAAAATGTATCACAGAATAATAATGATAGGAATAATGCCGGAAACGGTATCGGAGATGCTATTGAAGATGTTGGAGACGGTGTTGGAGATGCCGTTAAAGATGTCGGAGACGGTGTTAAGGATATAGGGGACGGTGTCGGTGAAGGTGTAGACAATATCACTGATGACGGCACAAATAACACAAATGGTACAAATACTGATGACAGAGCAAGATAACATAGCATTACAATGATTAAGACAACCACTGATTCGCTAGTCGGGAATCGGTGGTTGTCTTTTTGATATTTGTATAAGAAATGAGGAAAATGTTCCAATAAAAATAAATATACTTATCCATTGGCCGGTTGATAAGCTAAAGAATATGCCACGGTATGTATCTCCGCGTAAAAATTCCGTCATAAAACGTATTATACTATATGCGCACAGATATATCCTGAGCATATATCCCTTCGGATATATATAAGATGAATGTGAGTATATAATAATAAACAGTGCAAACAGCGAAGCAGCTTCAAGAAGCTGGACCGGAAATCTTGGAAAAGCACCAAGGTTTTCTATAAGGGAATCCTTAGGAAATTGTACACTGAATATTCCGTTATATTTTACACCATAGCAGCATCCTCCCATAAAACATCCGATACGCCCGAGTGCATGGATAAATGGAACCACGGGTATTATAACATTGGTAAATTTAAGAAATGAATATTCATGCCTTACACAATATAAAAAAATCATAAATAATGCACCTGCAATACCGCCGTAAAATACAAATCCACTGAATCCATAATATATGGCATTGTATAAGTCAGAACGGACAGTATCCCAATTTCTTATATAATCAGGAAGTACCGTAAAAAAATAAAACAGCTTTGCGCCAACAATAATTCCTGCCATTGAAGATATTGAGACGATATAAATGTCTCTTTTTCGGAATCCGTATATGATGGCCCTGCGTGACATAAGGAATACTCCGGCTATGTAGGCGATGACAATTATTGAGCCGTACACAGGTATTTGCAGGGAGCCGATATGTAATATAGGAAACATAAGATCACCTTTAACATTTTTTTATGAGTTTAGCAGAAAAAATAAAAGATGTAAATATATAAATGAATATGTACATGGCAGGAATCATATAATGGTATAAAAATCAGTTGGAGAAATTTGATGGCTTATACAGTGGTAATAGATGCAGGACATGGCGGAAGTGATTTTGGTGCAACATATAAAGGCAGAATGGAAAAGGATGATAATCTCAATCTGGCTCTTGCAGTGGGAGAGATACTTCGGCAGAATGGGGTAAATGTGTATTACACAAGAACTACAGATGTATATAATACACCGTTTGAAAAGGCTGTAATGGCAAATAATTCGGGAGCTGACTTTTTTGTGTCACTTCATAGAAATTCCGTACCTGAGGATAATACATCATCAGGTGTTGAGACTCTGGTATATAACGATGCAGGAATAAAGGCCGAGATGGCAAGAAATATAAATGCAAATCTCGCAAAATTGGGATTTGGAAACAGGGGAGTAATAGAAAGACCAAACCTTGTTGTACTGAAGAGAACCAAAATGCCGGCGGTGCTTGTGGAGACAGGATTCATTAATAATGATAAGGACAATGAGCTTTTTGACAGTGAATTTGATAATATAGCACAGGCTATAGCGGATGGTATATTAGAGACCATAAGGGAAAATCAGAGTGTGTCTGAACATGAACTTTACCGGGTACAGGTAGGAGCATACAGGGACAGAAGCTATGCTAACAGGTTGGTTGAGCAACTGCAGAGAGAAGGATATCCGGCGTTTCTCATTCTGGATAACGGATTATATAAAGTTCAGGTAGGGGCATTTGAAAATATGGATAATGCTGTAAAGATGGAGCAGAGATTGAGACAGGACGGTTATAATACATTTATTACAACCTGATGAAGTGTCAGTCAGAAATAATGTAAAAAAATACAGGCATGCGGAAAATATACATTTCCGTATGCCTGATATAGAACAGATTAGAAGAATTTAACTTCGTCAGACTGACCGAATACGAGGAAACCGTCACAGTTGCCGGCCTCAAGTTTGTCGATGAATTTACCGACTTTCTTCGGTTTTTCGTACATTGCAACGTTATATTCTTTTCTCAGTTCATCAGCTTTTATGTTAGCTTCATAGAATGAATCTGCATCATATAATACGGCAATTCTCTTTTTGAGATCAGGAATAGAGTAGCTGTTGTCAGTAAGAATACTGAAAATACGCTCAAAACCAATTGAGAAACCGACAGCAGGAACAGACTCGCCGATAAATTTGCCGATAAGGTTGTCATATCTTCCGCCACCTGCAATAGCTCCCTTAAAGTCAATGCTCTCAACTTCAAAAACAGTTCCTGTATAATAGCCCTGTCCACGAACAAGTGTTATGTCGTAAACAACAGGGTACTTTCCATCAGATATTTTGTCTACTTTTGAAAGAATGTTTTCAAGTCTGTCGATTGCTTCATTTTCACCGCAGAGTTCTTTGACTGCATCTAATGTGACAGGCTGTTTTTCAAAAAGAGAAGAAAGGTTATCTATAGCTGAAGCTGCAAATCCTTTTTCAGTAAGTTCATTTCTTACGCCATCAAGTCCAATTTTATCAAGTTTGTCCAATGTGATGCATACGCTGGCAAGTTCTTCTTCTGCAAATCCTGTTTTTGTAAGAATTGTGTTTAAAAGACCTCTGTCATTTATTTTTACTTTAAAGTTCTTAAGTCCAATGTTAAAAAGAGCCTTTGTTGTAGTGTTTATCAATTCAATCTCACAGTTTTCTGATGAACTTCCGAGGATGTCGATATCACACTGTACAAATTCACGCAGACGGCCTTTCTGAGGTCTTTCTGCCCTATATACTCTGTCCATCTGTATACATTTAAAAGGGGATACCAGTTTGGCACGGTTGTTTGCATAGTATCGGCTGAGTGGAAGGGTAAGGTCATATCTTAAGCCCATATCCGATAAATTTGCATAATCTGAGTTATCAAGTGCCTTTGTGAGCTTGTCTCCACGTTTGAGGACCTTAAATATGAGGTTGAGATTTTCTCCACCTTCACTCTTATCAAGATTTTCAGCATCTTCAAGAATAGGAGTTGTGATACGCTCAAATCCGTAAGACTGGTATGTTTTTAATATTTCATTCTGTAAATAATCTCTGAGTTCCACTTCCTGTGGCAGATAATCGTTAGTGCCTTTGACAGGTTTAGTTTTCATGTTAATAATTACCTCGTTTCTGTTAAATTTGAAATTTGTATTAATTTATCCCTGAGATTCAGGTGTCAAAAGCCCCTACGGGGATTAGCCAACACAAGTATGTGTATTTGCAAGCTGGCTTGCGATATCACATATTGTGTTTGGCTGGTGCGTAGCACCCTTTTGACACCTGAATCTCCCTAATTTTAATAAAAAGTGATATGGATGTCAATTATTCTTGTGATTTACTGCGCTTTAACATTTCATCATACTGTCGGTACATCTTCTGGACCCCGTTTTCAAGTCGGTAATAATGGGCTATGTATGGAGCAAGAAGGATTAGAAGCAGAACCGTAAGTGCAAGTATGCCGATATTTGAAAATGCTAAAAATGCATATGCCGATATAATGGTGCATATGGCAAATACAACGGTAACAATCAGATGAATAAGTCTCTCATGCATAAAAAAGCCGATTTGTATGAGATGTTCTTTCATAAGCTTATCATAATCAGTATCAGGATTGTCCGCTTTAAGTATATCATCAATAAATTGTAAATAATTTACTATACGTTCTTTCATATCATTCTCCTTTTCCTGATTTGTGTTTATTAGGATTCGGGTGTCAAAAGTCCCGTTAGGGACTAGTCGCCACAAATAAGTATATTTGCAAGCTAGCTTGCAATATCACATATTTGTGGTCGGCTGGTGCACAGCACCCTTTTGACACCTGAATCTTATTAGGCGTTTACAAATATAGGATTAATTATAGCATTACAGGAGAAATGTGTCAAAATTTATATTATAATAGGTATAGTTTCAAAAAAAGATGCACAAACAAAATTCAAAATCTTATACAGAATAAACAAAAAAGTGGCTATAGGTAAGTAAAACCAGTCACACTATTGACAATAAATGAAAAAGATAATATTCTATTACATGTATAAAAATATATTAAAATTTTAAGAAGGGAGATTTCTATTAAATGACTCAAACTTCGCACTTGAAAAAGTGCCTATACACCTTGAAAATTCAATAATAACTGGCATAAAAATAGCATGAACTACTCTGATTTGGTATAATTGAGAGTTGTCCAAAAACAATTAAAATCGGAGGCTCATGCTATGAATAAAAGTATAACACAAGACAACCTAAATGATAACAAAATTTCAAAATCTATCAGAAAATTTTTTACACGATTTCATCTTTCCTCAGCATTAAAAGCTGCAAATGCATACAAAAAGAAAGGAACTTCTGCAACGCTTATTTTTCAGTACCTATTTCTTTTAGTTTTTTCAAATAGAAGTATGTACATGAATCTGTTGATTGGAAAAGACACACCCAATTTTGCAAAGGATACGGTATATCGTTTTATGAAAATGCTTCAGATTAACTGGCTTCGTTTTACAACGATCCTTTCTAGCCGTATTATTAAAGATGCTATTGTTCCATTAGATTCCGAAGACCGTGTAAATGTACTGATTATCGATGATTCCATGTTTGAACGCAATCGCTCAAAGAAAGTAGAACTACTTGCAAAAGTCTATGACCATGCAAAACACTGTTACAAATTTGGTTTCCGTATGCTTACATTAGGCTGGTCAGATGGAAGCACTTTTCTTCCTGTCAATAGTATCCTCCTTTCTACTGAAA
>CACWRR010000010.1 GCA_902763335.1 uncultured Lachnospiraceae bacterium
CTGTATCCTGTCACATTTCCTGTATATGACGGTATAGTCGAGTATAACACTGACATTGCATCACTGTTCATTGCCATTGCTAACATTTCAAGCTGTTCGCTGCTTCCTATGCTGACCTGATAATTCTTACTATTTGTTGCATCTGTGTACGAATATGTCAGTTTATTATCCTTAAATACATTCGCATTTACAACATGGAATCCATTTACCAGAGGATATTTCTTTGTATACTTTCCTCCACTGACATCAAAATTATCACTGTTTAACACATATGGTTCTGTTGTCTGTGTTCCCTTATCATAACCTTCATATATAACATTTCCATCATATACTCTACCTACAAGGATACCTGCCAGTTCTCCATAATCTCCGGTATATGTTCCTTTCTCACTATTATCCGTATTTTTCTTAAACTCCTCAAACTTGCAGTTTATCATTGTCTCATCAGTCTTCTGATAATTTCTAAGCACTAATGTACCTGTATCTATAGTACCAACAAGTCCGCCTATCCCCTTTATTCCTACATCATAATAAGCATTGATATTAGAACCATTATAACCATATATCTTGTGACTGTTATCCATGTTAAAGTTCATGTATACCTTTACATTGTCGATTATATTATCTCCGCCTACTATCTTAGATGCCACTCCACCTCCACTTTCAAGCACATTATAATATGCATTTTTAGTATCATTATATCCGTATCCTACTATCTCAAGGTCTTTAACTACAGCTCCACCCATGTACCAGATAAGTCCGAAGTCAGACTGTTTGTACTGGTCTTTGCCTATGCTTCCCTGCTTAGGCAGAGTGATTGTGTATCTTCCTGATTCTCCCTTAGTTCCTATGATTACTCCGGCAAACGGATATGCCTCTGAACCGAGACCACAATATTCACCTGAGACATTTATATCATTCATATCTGTAAATGCCGAGAGATTGATATCTGCAATTATCTTATAATATGCCGTACTTAAATCCTCTCTGGTCGGGAATCCGACATTTCCATAAGAAACTGCTGTATGATGTCCCCCTGCTGTCGGATCACTGCACGCTGACTTGTCACCGTCATCACCGCCTACAGGATTAACCTTCCATCTTCCGCCTTCTTCGTTCTCCTTACCTGAACCTTTAAACATAGTATCGTACTGACTCTTGTTTGTCAGATAAAGATACAGGGTAATAAACTGCTTTGTGTTATCTATGATATAAGGGTCTTCGTATGTTCCGCAGCCTCTGGTAAGGTCACCGTTTCTAGGATTTACATATATATTTCTCTGTGCATATACATACGGAATGTACTTACCTTAAATCTGTAGTAAATCTGTAATCATATACGCACGAAGCGTATTCAAATACCTTTCCTTTATCACTGCTTGTAATCTTTTCATCTTCAAGCTTAAGATTTCTAAATGTAACCCTTACATTAGTAGCAGAATCACTTCCAACATATCCTATCAGTGCCGATGCCACCGGATATGATACACTTGTATCCGTATAATCATATTTAGTGGTAATTCCATCTATTGTCACTTCCGATGTCACATCAGTGTCATAAGAATTAGTTCCTATCTTTGCAATCATAAGTCCGGAGGTACTTTTTCCTGCTTCATATCCGCGTATCTTTATACCCTCCAGTTCCACATTAGTTACACTTGAAGTGCCTGTCATACTGTATGCTACCAATGCGCCTGAATTCTTACCCAGATTGGCAACAGTTCCCTGCAGTCGGATATTATTTATATTAACTCCGCTACCTGTATTTATAAATAATGATGCATGCATCAGGTAATGCTGTCCGCCGGTATTCTCATTATTTCTGTCAATCTTTCCAAGTGCAGTTTCTGCAAGTTTCTTCTCTCTGTTATATATGTCCTCTGAATAAAATCTTACCGTATGATTATTAAAGTTACATGTAGTATTACTGATTGATACCGGATAATAACTGTATGTGTTTAAGTCAATATCTGTGGTTACATTTATCGTTTTTATTGATGCTGACTGTATATTCGACGTATATGGTGTTAAAAATCTTGATACGTTTGCATTTGCATACTTTAATACCGTGTATGCCATCAATCTTTTCTCACTGTCTATCGTGGCTGTTCCAGCATTATCTACAGATACCTTCCAGTCATCTTCATTTCCGCTAAAAAGATTATAGTAATATCTTGTATAAGCATTTCCTATATCAACTACCTGATTAACATAACTCTTATAATCAGCTTCCTTAGTAAAATCTCCAAATTTATCATCTATAATATTTACTATACCACCGTTTATATATGTTGTATCAACTGCAATATTTTTTGAAAATGGAGAATCAGTGTTATTACTTGGATTTAATAACCTCAGATTAAGACCTACAATCTCATCAAATGCTTTATAGTTCTTAACCGATACACTGCCATCCTGTGCTATTTTGTAATTGTCTGCATTTATATTCACGATTGCATTTCTTCCGTTTCCTATAAGGAAACCGCAATATGTATCATTAGATGTCAACGTTTCCATATTAAGGCTTTTTATATTTATATTGTTAAAATTAAATCTTCCCGATGCCGTACTTATAAGACCGCCAATGATACCACGACTCTTTATGTCTGTATTCTGTACCGTAAGGTTATCTATATCTGCATCCATATATGCCCAGGAATATCCCAGAGTTCCACCTACCGTCAGAACATTTATGCCTGATGAAGTAGTCGATAAATCTATATCTGCATCATCAACAGTTGTGTCTTTAAGACTCATTTTTACCCTTGTCTCATTTCCTATCGATGACGGATAATAAATGGTATTACCTGTTGTACCAACATTATTATAATCCCCTGATATAAGTGCTATAAGTCCGCCACTTCTTCCATGAACCGTATTCCCGCTAGCCCATCCGTAGAGTGAATTTGATGTCAGTTTAGTGGACACTGTACATCCGCTTATGGTCATATTTTCATAAGCTGTAGCCTTTGTAACATACTGCCATCCTATCATTCCACCGACAAATGTACTTGTGATAACTGATGTAAATACCGGTGCTATCTTACTGTCTGTACATGTATAGTGACATGTTCCCTGATTATATATTCCAAACATGCCTCCATATGACCACATCTGACCGTTATCCCATGTTGTATAATTTGAAGACATTGTTTTAATACTTGTACTGATATTTACATTATCTATAGTGATATTCCCGGATGCATATGCAGAGATACTTCCTGCTGCCGCCTGTGCATTATAATCCTTTATATATCCTGCACTGATATTTGTTGCCTGAAGATACCACAGTTTACCACCTATATCTATATTCTTAAATGTAGCATTTTTTACATTCGTGAACAATCCACCATACTTTTGTCTTGATATGAAATCAAGTGTAATGACCGGATTTTTACCATCTATCTTTACTCCCTCAAAGATACCAGTAAATTCATATCTACAATCAATATTATTAACAAAACCATGTATACCTGCATCTCCAAGATTAAGGTCAGTGGTTATTTTAAATTTTCGTGAAAATATTTCTGCAAGGCTTAACGGTGTAGTTTCTCCTTCTTCAAGGAAACAGTTTCCGCCTGCCTGTGGATATCCTGCAGTGTTTACAGAATTTCCTGCCACTGCAAGTCTCAATGCATCCTCAAGAGAATCTATAACATAATATCCGTCTGTATCCTTATCTACTCTGCCCTGTACTACCTCAGAATACGGCTTTGTTATATCAAGAACAGATTCCACATTCTTTAACACAGAACCTTCGTTTCCTATATCATCTATACAGTAAAGGTTCGTCGTATTGGTATTTTTATTATTAGGATTATTGTATTGTATAATATTCGCATCAAACTGTTCTATATTGCCATCTTTATCGTATGTAATCGGTCTTGTATACACACAGCCTGTATCCCGATATATTATACTCTGATTTGCATAACCGGCTACGAATCCTCGTCTGGCATATCCGCCTAACATTACTCCATCAACACCAGTATCATTATAATGATCTGAATTTGCCCATGTTTTATATGGAACTTTAGATACATCTATGGTTCCCTGAAGAGCTACAATGCCCTTTGACACTACACCAAATAGACCTCCATAGTAATTACCCGCATCACGATTTACATAACTTACATAGTTTTTTAAAACCGTGATGTCCTTAACCAACATTTTGGTATCTTTTGCCGTATTATTATAGTTTCCGACTCTGGCAGCAATTCCTCCTGCCGTCTGTCCGCATATGGCATTACTCGTAGTACTTGTTACAAACACAAAGTTTAATTTTATATTTTCAAGTCTTATGTCTGTTCCTACAAGAACTCCTGCGATACCGCCCGTCTCCGTATTGGCTGCATTAGTTGATGTATTATTATCTCTCTGCACCATATTTACATAATAGCAGTTTTCTCCTCCGTTTCCTGTCGTAGAATCAACTGCATCTGTATTTATGTCATGAATATTTACACTTGCACTTCCTGCGTCAACTATACCTATAAGTCCGCCTCTTTTACTCGCATTTGTATTGGCTCCTGATATTCGTATGTTTGATGCTTTGGCAGCATTTTTGTCCTCTGACTTTATGTATGAGAGTTCAAGTTTCCTGCCTGCTATGGAATCATCATTTATATACATACCGATAACTCCGCCTACGGCAAAATTATTAGCTGCTGAACCACCCTGACTCTGATATATATATGTATCATTACTCTGGGTATAGTTACTTACCGTTACGCTCGAATTATTGGCATATCCAACAAGTCCTCCCGCGTATCTAAGGGCATCTGTGTTTCCACTTCTTAAGACTCCGCCTGTACTTGCACATTCAAGTTCAGCTCCATCCATATACCCGATAAATCCGCCTGAATACCATCCTGTAGAAGTATTATACCGCATAACATTTGTGCTAATATTTATCTGTGTATCATTGGTGAATTTTATCTTTACTCCGTTTCCTACTTTTCCTGCAAATCCACCTGCTATTCCGGTATCATTGTTCACATTTGACAAAACTTTTACAGGCATGGTTGTCATTCCCGATATCTCGATATCTATGTCACCTGATATCTCTCCTATGATTCCGCCTGCAGTAGTTCCTGTAACAGTACCATCAGTGATACCGTGAAGTTTTCCACTCTTGTCATACTTTATAAGGTCTATTCCCGGCCCTGCTACATTTACTTTATATATAGAATCGCCATTTTCATCTCTTGCGGCTGCACCGTCTTCCACATACATTTTAGCAAACAGTCCGCCGACTACACTATTAGCCGATATTGTACCGGATGATATCTCAAAGTAATAATTTGATATACCATTTCCACCTATATTTACATTACAGCCTTCCTTATCAAGTACGAGATTCTTTGCAAGTGCACATGGTACTGCCTTTGAATATGATATTACAAATGTCTTTATACCTGTTTCATTTTTTACACCTATATGTGCCTTTGATGATAAGTAGTCAAATAACACTCTGTCAGTATATATAACTGTTGTTGCATAAAATGAATATATTGTTCCTGAGAACGGATAGTTTACATTTCCTATAGTCTTTGATGTTCCAAGACTTGCCGCATCCAGATTCCAATTATCATATGTAGCATCCCTTTTGTATATTACAAATGACACTCCCTCAAAAGTGTTAGTCTGGCTGACCTCTATAAGTCTCTTCCAGTCATCCATTGACTTGATGGAATATGTCTGACCCTGAACAAATTCTGTTGCCTCGCTGACCTGTACCCAGTCAGATGTTCCCGGTGCTCCTGCAAGCTCATCTGCATCTGATACGGAATCCTGTACATATTCTGTATCACTCTCAGTTTCCTGCTCTGTCTCCGGTTCCTCTGATGTGCTTTCTGCCGTTTCCTGTGTCACATCTTCTATATTTTCTGTCTCATCTGAGTTCTTGTTTTTCTTCTTTTTATTCTTAACAGTTTCCTGAGTCTCGGAAGACTTTTCACTCTCTTCCATTTCAATCCGCTCTGACTCTGCTTTTGCGTCAACAGATGCCAGTTCTTCCGGAGACAGTTCCTTATCCGGTGCTATATATTCGTCCTGTGTTGTCTCAGGCATATCCGTCACGACTTCTTCTGACGCATCAGAATTATCCTCTGTATCACTTTCCTTTTTAGATTTCTTTACACTCTTATCATTTTCATTCTTCGATGCCGCCCATGTGACTACATTACTTCCTATTTTCACAAGAATATCCCTGTATGCAGACATATTCTCTATGCTCATAACTAAAGCAATACATAAAATTATAGATATTATCCGCTTTATGCGTTTTTTCATATAAAATCACCATGTCCTTCCATCGATTAGTCTTATTTCGTATATTTATCTATTCAACAACCTCAGCAGTTACCAGACCTTCAAACCACTGTCTGCCTGCATCGTTCGCACTCTTAGTGCTAAGTTCTGTATCAAACTCTGTTCCCTTATAAAATGTCATATCTATACTTGTATATGGCAAAGCCATAATAATTACTGATGAAGTGTTATTATCATTATCTACTTTTATATATTTTTCATCCTCTGATAATGTGGCATCGCTGTCATGCTCATTTGCATAGAGATAATTATCATCATTTTCATCAAGCTGGAGATATCTGTTATCCCATGTGATTTTCACCTGCTGTTTTGATGCAGTACTGCTGTCAACCACTACGTCACCTATAGTTTTTACATTATACATAAAACCTGACAAATCAGATACTTTGGTTTTCCATGTAGAAGTTCCGTATCCACTCTCTTCCTGAACCTTGAACCCCGCACTGTCTATAGACATCTTCGCCTCTGTTGTATGTCCCTGAAGTATACCGAGTAATCTGTATTCCTGGCTTTCATCTGCCGGTCTGTATATATAATCAGGACTTATAGGATATGCCATTACAAGAACTCTTGACTGAACATAATCCGTTGCCTGACCGGTCATGGTGATTTCCACACCATATGTATTGGAATTCAGGCTTCCGCCTTTGACTGTTCCGGTCATTTCCACAGGTGTATTTACCGTGGTAAGCGGTATTTTATTTCCATTTGTATCCACTATATTATAAGTTGCCCCCACCGGTGCATCTAAGAGTACAAATTCCACCTTATAATCTATATCAAGATTGCTGTCATTGTATAATATACTGTTTTCAAAGTTCTGTACGGCAAATGTCAGCAGTAATGTTCCTGATGACCATGCCCCGCTGTTTGTAAAGATACTCAGTTTATTTATTCCATCGGTATCCTGTAAAAATGTATTAATATCTGTTATACCTGTACTTCTCTTTAACTTATCACTGCTAAAATACAGATTTGAAGCCACTGTTATTCCCTTGTTATATCGGGATGCATAATATTTTGCATACAAAAGTGAGCTGCCTGCTATCGCACATACGACTACTAACATCACAGCTATATGAATAATACGTTTTCTGTTATTTTTCCCTTTCAGCTTCTTCTTTATATTCATAATCATTTCTCCATTTCGCAAACGGTACAAACATGATATTTCATACTAATTGCCACTCTGTGTTACAGGTTTCGGCTGTTTTGCATTTACTATTACATATAAAAGGTCTGTCTCCTTTGTATACTCACTGAAATTAACATTTTTCTCCCACGAAATTTCTACAAGATAATAATCAAATTCATATTTTTTGTCTGTTCCGTTATCTTTATACTCAAGACCCATCTGAACACCGTTACTGTCATACTGGTATAATAAATATTTTCCCTTATTAAACACCCCGTCTGTTCCCTCCGGAAATACGGTATTCAGTCTTGATGTTGTCTCATCCTTTGTAGGTGTCAGGGGATTCACGTTTCCATCTGTTTCCATTTTTGTCCAATATACTCCGTCTACCCCATCCACAAGTATTCCGTTACTCGGAATATCTGCTGTATCAGTATATGAATCCTTTTGCAGTTCATATATATCATAGTTTACCTTTAAGTTTTCTGTATGTACAAACTCCAGATCATAATTAAATTTTGACTCTCTGGCAATATCTACTGACCCATCATCCGGTTTCTTGTTACTGACACATATTACCACCTGCTTTACTTCTCCCGGATGGATATTTCCTACCGAGAATTGCAGCGATGTCTTATCGTCCGGATTCAAAAGATACAGGAAATACGGTGTCATGATTTTTATATCTTTTGTATCGGCATGACTGTCTTTGTTAAACAGATACCATGAAAATGTTGCCACCATGGCAAGCAGCATGGTTACAACCGCAGCAATGATGACAGGCTTTTTCTTCTTTTTCTTTTTTGAAGATTTCACTGCCTCATCTGATTTATTATCATCTAAATCAACTATCTCTATTTCATCATCTGTATATACATTTTCAGTTTTTTCTTCTTTATAATCATTTCTGTTCATAAATTCCTCACCGCATTTTAACTATCTGATTGTTTCTACATCAAAATGAAAAGTTAATTTTTCCACAAAATTTCCTATATATGTGTCGTCCCAGTCATACTCCTCTATACATTCATTTTCGGTCTTTCCCGTAAATTTTTTAAATTCTTCATAAAATTTTCCTGCCGTATTGGTTATATCAAGACTTGCAGGTATATCTGTATATTCATAAGGCCAGTACCAGTAAAGTGTTACATATTTTACTTCGTCCTCATCTATGCTTCCCTCGAGTCCGTCAGTATAATCTGTACCGTTATTATACATACACTCCTTATCATACATGATTACATCTTTGTATTCATTATTATCATTATCAAGAGTTGCATAAAATTTTATATGGCTCTTGACAAGATTCAGTAAATCATCCTCCGTGAGCCCCGATGCGGTATTGCTTAAGCCTGCCGCTGCCTTTATGGATGGCGTTATTCTTATTTTATAGCCCTTTATTATCGATGTTCTTGACAATATCTTGAATACAACTTTTCCGTATGCTCCCGGTGCAAATGTTTTCTTTAATATATTGTCCTGGTCTACCAGATTCATATCTATCTTATATGATACGTTATCACCTGTACCGACTGATTTAAGAGAAACGAATCCATCCTCCTCCATGATTTCCTCAACCGGTTTACGTCTGGTCTGTTCTTCTGTCTGACTCTCTGATTCATCCTGTACATCCACATCATCCCCGCTTCCGTTAGCAAGTGATTCTATGTCTGTATTACTTTCTGTTTCCTGTTCTGATTCTGTACCGGATTCTGTCTCACTCTCTGTCTCCGTATCACTTTCAGATTCAGTTTCACTCTCTATTTCTGATATTTCCTCAGACTCTGTCTCATCTTCTTCTGTATTTCCCGATATAGATAATCCGTTTGTACCTTCTGAATCCGTTTCCTGCTCTGTCTTTACATATACATACAGCTCTCCTTTGTCATCGGCCTCCAGATTCATGTTCTCTATTCCGGCAGGAGTTGCACCGACAAACCAGGCTACCGTAGCGCCAAACATTACAACAAGTACAACTAATGACAATGCCACAAGCATTACTGTTTCCTGATTTATAAAACGTTTCATCTCCTGTCACTTCCTTTCTCCGTTTTTTGTTGGTCAACGCCAAAAACTATTATCTTTATAAGCTGGTTTATATACGTCAAAAGACACAGTATAAGAGGAAATATTATAACTGCAAAGTATATTCGGTTATCCGCAAGCTTTGTTACGAGAAAGCTTATAACTCTTCCCATCGGTATCTTTCTCACATACTTTCCTATAACATTTTCATATATTACATAACTGTAATCCGGTGTATCAAAATAATCGCCTTTCGTTACGTAATATTTCTTTCCCGTGTTCTCATCTATGCCTATATCATATATTCTGTGTGTATTGAACTTTCCATAGATTTCATTTTCAAAAGATACAAATGTGATGATGTCCCCTATATCAAGCTCGCTCTCCGGCACTTCCTTTATAATTATACAGTCATTTGGCTCAAGCACCGGCTCCATGCTGTTACTCAACACTCTCATAAAACGGTAATTAAATATTTTAACCGAATTATTTACATGTATGGAATACAGCATCACACACAGCAAAGATAAGACACCGATAAATAACAGGTTTTCAACAATGCTAAGAAATTTTTTCACAATTATCCACTCTTTTTCTGTTCAGACTGTGTATTACTGACTTTCTTACTCATTACTCTCTTTCTGTCCTGCTCTTCCCTCTTATACTTTTCCTGTAAAGAAGTAAGCTCGTTCATGACAATTCGCTGAAGATTTTCATCCGGTATACCGCTTTCCCTGACTATCTCGTCAAGCACCTGTCTGATATACTTTATATTTATATCTTTCTTTCTCTTTGGTCTGTTTATATTTATACCTTCTGCCCCATCCACCTGATTGTGAATCATGGCATAGTTCCATATAAACGAATCGTATATATCTTTTTCAAATTCCTTTGAAATAACAGGCTCTCTCTTCAATAAATCTACCGAATATCCGACTTTATTATAGTTATAAATAAAATTCCACAGCTTATGACATGCCTTGTAATACATATTCTTCTTGATGGCATTTGTCTTGACTATAGGATGTCTTACAGGCGGACAGCTTCTCATAGTCGTTATGAACTCTGTTGAAGCCAGACCGTTTACCTGTCTGTGTACCTTTATCAGTCTTTCAAATATATCGTTATTACCTTTTTCGTTTTTTTCATCTGACTGCTTGTCCCTTACATTAACCTGCAATTTGTAATCTATGGTCTCTGTATAATTGTCTATCTTTGATTCCATCTCAAAGAATGAACCAAGCTCATCCTTTGTATTTTCAAATATTACGTTATACCTTTTATTTACAAAATGCTGTAATTCTGCAATCAGCGTACATATAAAACGGTTTTCATAAATATTAAGACTTTCTTCCTTGAATACGTTAAGAATTCTGTTCGGAATAACTGTTCCGTCCTCATCATATTTATCTATCAGGTTACTGTGCTGAATAAGATGTCTGATAGATTCAGTGGTTATATTTCTTGCCATTGCTATATTTACCACTTCTCTGTCCTCTTCTATAAATTTTCTTGGATTCATGACAACATGATGAAGTGCCGGAAGTGCCTCTTCTATGGCAGCTATCCAGTCCTCCTCAACACTCTTTACAAGCCTTACATATCTGAATGTACAGAAATTCGTACTTGTATCGAGAAGGTTATAAAAATATTTATAAAATGCATCATCCTTTGTTGCAATATCGTTTGAATGAAGCATTTTGTCATAAACATTCTGAATAACATCTTTCTCTTCATCAAAAGGTCTTAAATATTCATCTGTAAATTCTTCATTGTCCATACTAATCTCCATTCCGCAGATGATGTCACTACATTGCTCCACTCATTTTCTTAAGTCTTGTAAGGTATTCCTTGCTTATCTTGAAGTTTTCTTCACCAAACGCATTATTAAGATAGATAATGAGTCCGTCAAGTTCGTCTCTGATAAACCCAAGTCCCAATGACTCAAACTTTCTTAATATCTTCTTCGCAAACATGAAGTCGATTCCATCTATCTCTGTTCCGCCACATGCAACATAGCATGGAACGAAGGCTTTCATCTGTCTTAAGATACGGTTACCAAATGTAAGTCTGAAATGCTCTATCAGATACTGGTCAAGTTTATCAAGCTCTAACAGGTATTCCTCTGAAATAGGGTATTTCTGTTTTGCTTCCTCATACATTTCTTCCATATGCTTAAAGCTGAGTCTCATAGGCTCTGTATCCGGTGCCTCAAATACTTCTGCTCTGGCATCCAGATCGATAGGTATCGCTCTATCGTACACCTTATCAGATACGGCAAATGTAGAGTCATCATTATTGATTGTTCCTACATACCATACATTTGAAGGTATCCATACTTTACCTTCTACCATCTTCTCAGGGTCACTGTCTGTCTCAGATGAAACAACAGTAACATATCTTTCATCCTCTCTAGGCAACTCAAGTATAGATAACATTTCCGCAAAGTAGTACTCAACTCTGGCGATATTCATCTCATCGAGAATAATAAGTTTCATTCCGTCATAGTACTGTGCCTCGTAGATTGCCTTTAAGAAATCTGTCTCTGTATATTTCTTCGTAAAGTCATTATAATATCCGAAAAGCTCTGTTCTGTCTCTCCATGATGGCTGAACCGAACAGATAAGACTCGGATTCTGCAGATACTGTCCGAGTGCATACGGCAGAGATGTTTTTCCTGTACCGGATATACCCTGTAAGATAAGCATCTTAGCTGCTCCGAATGTTGCAAATGTCTGTTTTATAACATCAAGCTCATAGTAAAGGTGAAGCCTTGATGCCGCAAAGTTTCTGAAGTTTATACATATCTCTTCAAGCGTAACTGTCTTGTTATACTCAAAAGGTTTAAAATCAGGTGCCATATACACTCTGTCCACACTTGAAAGTCTTGGGAAACGTAGTTCACTCGTCACAATCTTTTCAACCTTATTCTCATCATCTGTGTCTTCCACAGTCTCTGCTACCTCGCCCTCTGTCTCTGCATTGATAACATTTACATCCGGCTCTGCATTTTCATTTTCTTCTGTCTTATTCTTAGCCTCTTCTTCCATAGTTGCTGCTATCTCTTCATCCGTCATCTGGTCAGGATCAGCAGTTCCGCTGTACATTGCATTAAGCTCAGGATTCTGTTCAAGAAGCTGCTCGTCCACCTTAATTCCCATCTCTGAAACCTTCATGGCAAGAATCTTGTCCTTCTCATAGTTAGCCTTCATTATCTCTCTCTTTAAGGTAACTACTTCATCTTTCATCTGCTCGTATTTGACTACGGGTACCTTAAATCTTAATGCCACCTTAAGCGCCTTAAACAACAGATATAGCACCAGTGCAATAAGCAGATATATTAAAATATGTGTAATTATGTAAGCAATCCACCCAAGTGGTGACAAATCTTTATAATATGAATTTGCAAGTTTCTGATAAAACTGGATATCAAGGATTCCCAGCACACAATCTTTAAATGCGATTGCCAGATTGTACAGATTGTCAAATATCTGCCTCATAAAATTATAGAAATAATAAAAATACGCGTTCATACCGTTACCTCATTTCAGTAAAATTATTTTTCCTGTGAAACAAACTGAATCTGACCTTTCATCTTGTCTGCTGCTATCTCGTTGTCACAATCCTCATCCATTCCTTCTATCCAGATTCTCATTGTAACCTCGACATCCTGTCCTTCTTTTATAGTACAGATTGCATCTGATCTCTCTTTTGTTCCGTTGCTTCCGTTAACCTTAAAGCTCTTGTTTGCATACTGCTGTATTGTACTGTACTTACCATACTTCTTACCTGAAGGATTCGTATAATCAGACATGTTTCCTCCTACCGTACCACCATTATGCTTGTCGTAGTTTGGCTCATATATAGTCGTATCTCCTGTAACAACATTTGTAAACTTAAAGCTTACTCTGACGGCATTTGCCGCTGTCTTGCTTCCGTTTGCACTGTCCATCAAAAATGAACCGTAGCTGTCATCGAATGTAGGATTCGTCTGTCCTGCCTCTGTAGTTGTCTGTCCTGCAAGGTATACATTAAAATCCTTTGCCTTACTTGAGTCCACTCCGGATGCACCTGCTCTTAAGAAGAATTTCTTCTCGTATACATATTTCATATTTAATTCTGTTTTGTCCGCTGTTGTATCCTCTTTCAATTCCTGAAGTTCCTGCACAGTACCGTCTGAATTGTATACAGGCTTGAAGAATTTGAGTCCGTCCTCTGTTGTTACAGGACTTAAATATAATTTTGCCCTGTCAGTATCGCTCACCCCGTCAAAAAGATTTATTGAATTCTTATAACCTTCCGGTGTATCTTTGCTATTTTGTACTTTCACATTTGATATCTGAAGATTTCCGATAGTGTCAGCAGTAAATTCAGCACTTACTATCTTAGGCGTATTAGATATCATGAACCATGCATATGTGGCAACTGATATTACAAATGTACTCACACCTATCATCGCCAGTGTCATTGCCGTCTGCTTGGATATCTTTAATCTGTCAGCTCTTTTTTTATTCTTCTTGTTTTCTTCCTCAGAAAAGCTTTTCTTCATAATAAATTTCCTCCAATGCTCTTTTTATTTTTAATCTTCTTTTTATATTATTATTCTTTAATCTCTGTAGACACAAACTGAATCTGACCTGCAACCATATCTGATGCAATTGAATTTGTACAATCATCATCCGTACCTTCTATCCAGATTCTCATTGTCACTCTCACATCAACATTTTCTGCCATAGTAAACATTTTTTCAGATTCATTTGTCTTCGGACTGACTACAAACGTTCCGTTTCCTCTCTGCTGATATAACCTTTGAAAACTTCCATATTCTCTTCCGACTGCATTTGCTGCTCTGGATGTATCGCTGTTATGAATATCTGAATTTGGTTCATATACATATGTAGTTCCATCATCAAGTGTAAAACTTATTCTTATGGCATTTGCGGCTGTCTCACCATTTCCTGATGCCGACTGTGTAATATAACATCCTTCACTTTTATTTGTACTTCCATATAATGCTATATCATAGCTTCTCTTTATGTTTGCCACTCTCTCACTCTTATTCTGCTGACCGGCTTTTAAATAAAACTTTTTCTCATATACATAATACTTCTTAAGCTGTGCCTCGTCCTTTATCTCCGTTACGGATGACACTGTCTTGCTTGATGAGTCATAATTCGGTGAACAGAAATTCACTCCGTCTTTCGTCGTAACAGGACTTAACACTACCTTAGAAATATCTACATCATTTTTTGCCGTTGCAAGATCAAGTACGTCTGAATATGTACCCGGACCGTTCCCCGTATCATCTGCTATCTGAAGATTACCCGAATGATCCGCAATCATTGATAAATTCTCGACTCTTGCCCTGTTACTTACCGTAAACCACGCCAATACTCCTCCTGCCGTCGCAAGTATTATAAATAATGAAACAATCACTATTTTCTTTAAATTACTTTTCTTTTCCTTTTTATTCTGGCTCATACTTACCTCATTTCAAACTAATCATTAACATATGAAAATCCCATATATGCTTCAACCCATCCGCCGATTATGTCATCAACACATTCAGGGTCTTCTCCTTCGTACCACATAACTACCGTGTACTTATCTACTTCTTTATTCTTAATCTTCTTTCTTACTCCTGCACAGATTTCTTTGTCTGTTCTGAATGGAATTGTAATAAGCTCATTTGCTTCCTCTATGGATTCAGCCTGAAATACTTCATCCGCAGTCAGATCTGACTCACTCCCCGTAACAGTTTTATACTGTTCAGGCTGTGCCGCATCATCCTTAAACGGAAATTCATATAATGCATACTGATGTTCAGGATTGCCATCCTTACCCTTTAACGCATATATTGTCTGCTTTCCGTTATAATAAACCATAACCCACAATGCCTTCTCGGCATGCTTTGATGACCTTCTTATTTTAAGGGAATACTCATAATTCCTGGTCTTTCCGGTCTGATTTGTCAGATAAAATGTATGTGCAACATAGTTTGGTCCGTCATGAACACCATCCACCTGTCCTACATCCTCTGCTATGTCAAATATACTTATATTATCGGCAACCACAGCCTTACTTCTTAATGCAACCAGTTTTTCTGAGAAATCCGTAGTATCAGAAATGTAAAATCCATCCTTTGACATGGTGCTGTCAAGACTGATAACAAATTCTCCGGCTCCGGTATAAAATGCCGCTAAAATAAAAAGCACCGCTAAGATAGATGTGATTATAATAACTCCCTGCCATGCAGCCCTTACCCTGAATAAACTTCTTGTTATACTTATACCACCCATATACCAATGCTTAAATCTGTTTAGCAAATCAAATCTGCTTATTAAACTTCTTCTTATTTTTTTCTCTTTTTTTTCTTTTTTAACTTTTTGTTTTTTTTCTTTTTTCAAGTTATTGTCAGTGCTCACTTTAACACCACATTCCTTTGTTATATTTTATATTCTGTCCACACTGTTTTTGAATATTTCTACCATATAAGGGTCAAACTGTTTCCCCGCCTCATTTTCTATGATGGCTACCGCCTCATCCTTGGTTGTCTGTTTCTTCTTATATGGTTTCCAACTTGTTATTCCGTCGTATGTATCCGCAATTGCACACAACCTTCCTCCAAGTGGAATCTCTTCACCCGACTTTCCGACAGGATAACCTCTGCCATCCCATCTCTCATGATGATACACCGCAACATTAAACATCTGTATCATGAGGTCATGCGGAAACGGCTTTTTGTATATGCTGTCCATCGCCGGAATCGCATTGACGGCATGATCCTTTATAAGCTGAAACTCTTCATCTGTAAGTTTCTCAACCTTATTCAATACCGCAAATGGTATATATATTCTTCCAATATCATGATATTTAAAAATATCCTCGCTGAATTTTGCGAATCGGTTGCCAAATTCTTTCTCGACCAATTCGGGATTTTCTTTAGAAAGCTGCTCAAATATTATCTGTGAATACCGCCCAACTCTCTCCATATGCTCCCTTGTCTCTCGTGGAATCATACTAAAAAGGCTGTGTATCGTCGGATAGTATCCCATACGTGTACTTACCATTTTATTCCTGTCCGTCGTAAACATCTTCCACACTACTCCATTCCGCAGCGATTTATTCCGCATTTATCTTATTACTCGTTATAAGTATAAAAATTATGTTGCCTTTTGTCAATGAAAGATATCATTAATTCTGTCTTTTCCTATACATATTTATGCCATTTTTAAATCTTTCAAGTCCGTCATTTAAAACTTCCCTGCAACATGCCACATTCATTCGGATATATCCCTCTCCCGCCTTTCCATACTGCCCTCCGGCAGATACATAAAGTCCTGTGTTTTTCCTTATAAAAGCTGCAAGTCTCTTTGAATCGTCTGTTATATTTCTACAGTCTATCCACATAAGGTATGTGGCGTCAGTCACCTCTGTCTTAACATCCTTCAGGTTTTCATCTATATATTTTTTTACCGTCATTTTATTTTCATATATATATGTCCTTAATTCGTCAAGCCATTCGCCGCCTTTAGTAAATGCTGCAACTGCTGCCTGTATGGCAAAGTAATTCGGCTCTGCAACTTCATCCGTATTGATACCTCTGTCTACTTTCGCCCTCATTCTCTCATTCGGAACGATTATGGCTGACGTCTGTAGCCCTGCCATGTTAAATGCTTTCGTCGGTGCAACACAGCTTATGCTTATGTCACGACATTTATTCGAAACGGATGCAAAAGGTATATATCCTTTTCCCGGAGTTGTAATATCACAGTGAATCTCATCTGACACAACTATAACACCATACTTGTAACACAGTTCACCTATCCGTTCAAGCTCCTCTTTTGACCATATTTTTCCAACCGGATTGTGTGGATTACACAGTATCATCATGGTAGTCTGTGTATCCGATAATTTTCTTTCCAGTTCTTCAAAATTGATATGATAACCGTTTTCATCATTTAAAAGCGAATTTTCCACAATATATCTTCCATTGTTCACTATCGAGTTAAAGAAAATGTTATACACCGGAGTCTGCACAAGAATCTTTTCTCCGACCGTGGTCATCTTCCTTACGATACTTGACAATGCAGGTATAACTCCCGTGCAGAACATGAGCCATTCTGACTCTATGGTAAAATCGTGCCTTTCCTTCCACCACTTTTTATAGGCATCATACCATCTGTCAGGAACAATCGTATAACCAAAAGCTCCTTCATCTGCTTTTTCCTTTATGGCATCCATTATCTCAGGAGCTGTCTTAAAATCCATATCAGCCACCCACATAGGAAGCTGTCCTTCAGGAATATCCCATTTAAGCGAATCAGTTTTTCTTCTGTCAATCACTTCGTCAAAATTATATCTAGCCATTTCTATTCTCCATTCAATACAAAGTAATTATTTTTTACTTTTTTCTCTTATTGCAAGCACTATGACAGATACCACATCAGCCACAAAAATAAACTGTAGTATGCCGGTAATCACTGCTATTGTTCTCCCAATCACACCATTTTTATACGATGATACTATGTAAACTACTGAAAACGGTGCCGCCCCTATCATCGATATCCATCCGATAACAGAAAACATTCCTGCAACCACCGGACCGACAAATATCATTATAACAACCGGTGTAAACATCATAAGCAATGCGACGGCAATTATAAGACCACCGATAACGTAATATGGTATAAGCATACACTTTATAAGCACTGCACACCTTAAAAATGCTTTTCTGTCCGTTTTTTTGTTAATTAAAATTACTGTAATGAGATTAATAAATCCAAATACTGCCGGAATGAAAAGCGGCCAATAATGTGCCGGTTCATTTTCGATATTTAAGTTTGCCGCATAGCAGAGAAAAGGCGAAGCATATACTGCAATCACATACAGCACTGCTAATACATATATCGGGTAGTTTTTATTTTTTCTTTCACTGTTCATGTAAAATTAATCTCCTTAATAGATTTTTAATATTTAAAATTGGTTGCAAAACTTCTTATTATGCAAGCCTTGTGCAAATTTATAGGCTGCAACGCTCAGAATGTCGATTATGCAGCCTATAAATTAAGTTTTTCTTGACAAATACTACTTTAAACTATATTATATGTATTAGAAAGAAACGAAGTTTACTACCGTACAGTTATTACTCATTCGGCTTGCTCGTTTCTTTTTTTGTTCTAACTAAATCATAAAGATAAAGCTTTCCATCGGCATCACATCTTACAAGCATTCTTGTTAAAAAAATATTATACCTCTCTAAATTTCCTTCTTCATCATACACAGGTATTCCGAATCTTGTATTATATCTATACCAACCATATTTTGCTTTCGTTCCATGTTTTTCAATAATCGGGATATTTTGACTTTTCTGACGCAATCTGAATAAGTTCTACAATCGCTGGTGTAATATTTGCCTTTGCCCTCATGTTTCCTCCCTTTAATCCCTTAGTATCATTCGAATGACTGAACTCATCCGGAAAATCAGAACCAATATATATCTTTTCCGATGTCTCAGATATTTCAAAATACTCCCCTATATATTCTTTTAAATACCTCTCAACTTCATTCCAATCTACCCCTTTTCTGGATTTAAACCGAATATCATTAATAAGCGCTATTTTTGAACCGTCTAAATCCGTTATAATATTTACACTTCTATCCATATTTCATACTTTCGTTTTTCATGGCATCAATTAGAAACATATGTTTAAAACCAATATTATTATCACCTGTATTGCAATCAATCCAATTAATATTCTTGCCAATACCGCCTTATTTCTATACCATTGTACTTTATCCGCATTATCATTTTCCGATGTTTTCTCTTCAGACTTTACTCTGTTGATTGTTTCAACAGCACGCTCTGCATCCTCCTCTTCCACATAAATATCTTTTCCATATACAGAAAATCCGGCTGTGATTCTCATATACTGTCCTGAACCACTATCTATAACATACGGATGTATACCGTTTTCTGTAAGACCCTCCACTATATTTTTTTCTTCAAAACTGTTGCCCACATTATATATTTTTTTCATATTATTTATACCTCTTTTCTTGTATTTTTTAATATGCGTTTGTAAGACTTCTTATTTATACAAACTTGTACAAATTCAGGTGTCAAAAACCCCTACGAGAACCAGCCGAGCACAAATATGTGTATTTGCAAGCCGGCTTGCAATACCACATATTGTGCTCGGCCGGTGCGTAGCACCATTTTGACGCCTGAAATCTATCTATAAACATATTATACCGTGATATTATATTATCCACAAGATAATATTCGGGTTTTATCTACAAATATTTAATTCGGTTACAACCGACTCGGTTGCGACCGACTCGGTTGCGACCGAGTTAAATGCTGTAATGATTTCTAACCGCCCTGTACATCAATCTTCTTCATCACTTGCTTTAAAAAGACAATATAACACCTTTATAAGATTAACCCTTTATCCACTTAATAATATCTTCTATAACCTTATCATCAACATGAGTCTCACCATCTTTCATAAACAGATGGTCAAGTCCTTCATATAGTATATACTCGCCATTTTCAGAAAATATTTGTTTTAACTCTGAAAAATCCGTTCCAACAGATATCTGTTTGTCTTCGTCTCCTTGTAAAACCAGCACCGCAATTGTTACATTCTGAGATAATGCCTTATAATCAATGCTGTCTAAACTAATCCAATACTTTGCCGAAGCTCCCAATAATGTTTCCCTTGAAGATTCATCAATATTTTTTATCTTTTCAACGATGTCAATCACTTCCTGCAATTGCTTTTCTTTTTCTTTCTCTTCTATGTCTAATTCTGACAAATATTCTTTATTTTGATCAAGGATAATATCCTCTAATTTCCTAGGAGAGCCTGCCATAGAAATGAATCCACATATTGATTTCTTTTCATTAATTATTTTTGGACCCAGCATTGCCCCCAAGCTGTGTCCAAGCAGATATATTCTATCTGTATCTATCTTTTTATCATTTTCCACATAATCAATAGCATCATATATGTCATTTAACACCTCGTCATATATTGTTGCATCATCACTGTATAATTCGGGATAAGGTTTCACATCACCTGATTTTTCATTATAATCAGATTGCCCTGATCCCTGTACCATAACAACAACCGGACATTTTTCACCTGATACGGGTAACGTGAGTAGACCATCTACATTATATTCTCCAATTGTAATATGAATTTCACGATATTTTTCTTCTTTATTTTCACTATCATCAGCATCTTCATTCTTACCATTAATGCTATTTGCGTCACAGTAATTTAAATAAATTCCAGTAATTTTTTTATTCTCATCAAATGATAAAGACACCTTTAATCCATTATCCTTAAATTTCAAACTTACATCGAGGGTATTTTCTGATTTTTCTGTAATTTCATATTCTGAACTATACTCACCAATATTACTTGTATAATTATTCCAGACCTGTTTTAATGTTTGCTTATTAACTTGAGCTGATAATTCACTTGAAAAATCATTTACAATATTATCAAACTTTTCCTCCACCATTTCTTCGCAATACATTAAACTTAATTCCGATAAGGAATATTCTTCAACGTTTGTTTCTTTATCCGTATTTATATTGTTTGAAATGTTTGAATTACATCCGTTCAAAAACAAACATAACACCAATGCCACATTAATAATTCTTTTTTTCATATTTTACACTTTTCTCCCTTTTATCCAGATAACAATAAAGAGAGATTCTCATTTATGCAAGCATAATTCGAATCTCTCTCTCTTTATTTGTTACGTCGCTTTACTCAAAGCTTCGTGATATTTACTGCATCTGTTTTGCAACTTCTGCTGCAAAATCTTCATTCTTCTTCTCAAGTCCTTCACCTGTTTCGTAACGAACAAAGCCCTTGATAGAGAAGTCAACGCCTGTATTCTTAGCAACTTCTGCTATATACTTAGCAACCGGCTGCTTTCCGTCAGCAGCTTTTACATAAGGCTGATCTAATAAGCAGATTTCCTTAAGCTGTTTAGAAACACGTCCCTCAACAAGACCTGAGAAAATCTTGTCTCCTGCAATTTCTTCCTTAGCTGCTACGGCAAGCTCTGCTAATGAAGCCTTAGCTTCGTTAGAAAGAAAGTTTGGAAGGTAATTCATATGATCCTTCTTCTCTTCATATATAGCGATATCCTCGTCATTCCATACCTTATCATTAACTGCTTTTTCAATTAATTTATTTAAGATTGGTTTTGGAAGTGTAAACGGATCGTTTAATGCACTTTCAACTGTAATCTCTCTTAACTTAGTAAGTTCGTCTGCTGAAATGTCATTTCTGCTTGTATATTTTGGATTAAGAGCTGCAATCTGCATAGCAATGTTCTTAAGTGCTTCCTTAACGTCATCATTTGCGTCTGCTGCATTTGCCTCAACTAATACACCGATTCTTCCACCTGCATGGATGTAAGGAACAACGACACCGTCAGTATTGATTTTTGTAAATCTTCTGATTGTAAGGTTCTCACCGATTACTGCGATCTGGCTTACTAATTCTTCCTTAACTGTCTTAGACTCATCTTTGATGAACTTCTCTGCAGATAATTCTTCAACATCTTTTGCATCAGATGCGATGATCTGATCAGCAATGTTTGCTACGAATGTCTTGAACTTGTCATTCTTAGCAACGAAGTCTGTCTCTGAGTTTACTTCTACGATTGCTGCTTTATTTCCTTCTACAACTGCAAGAACTGTACCCTCAGCGGCAATTCTTCCTGCTTTCTTAACTGCTGTAGCTTCACCTTTTTTTCTTAATAACTCGATTGCCTTATCAAAATCACCTTCTGTCTCAACAAGAGCATTCTTACAAGCCATTACTCCTGCTCCGGTCATTTCTCTAAGCTGTTTTACCATAGATGCTGTAATTTCCATCTTTATTAACCAATCCTTTCTTTGAATTTAAAAAGTCAACTAATTATGCCTCTGCCTCAGCTGTCTCAGCGTCTGCCTCTGCAACAACTTCTTCACCCTGATTAGCTTCGATAACTGCATCTGCCATCTTAGATACGATTAACTTAACGGCTCTGATAGCGTCATCATTTCCAGGAATAACATAATCTAATTCTTCAGGATCACAGTTAGTATCTGCAATACCGATAAGTGGAATACCAAGTGCATGAGCTTCCTGTACGCAGATTCTTTCTTTCTTAGGATCTACGATAAAGATAGCGTCAGGTATCTTCTTCATATCTTTGATACCACCGATATTCTTCTCTAATTTATCCCATTCTTTCTTAATCTCAATAACTTCCTTCTTTGGAAGAACATCAAATGTTCCATCCTCTGACATAGCCTCGATAGCTTTAAGTCTTGCGATTCTAGTCTGGATTGTCTTGAAGTTTGTAAGCATTCCGCCTAACCATCTCTCATTTACATAGTACATTCCACAACGCTCTGCCTCAGTCTTGATAGCATCCTGTGCCTGTTTCTTTGTACCAACGAAAAGAATTGTACCACCATCAGCAACGATATCAGAGATTGCCTTGTAAGCCTCGTCAACCTTTGTTACAGATTTCTGTAAGTCGATGATATAGATACCATTTCTCTCTGTGTAAATGTAAGGAGCCATTTTAGGGTTCCATCTTCTTGTAAGATGTCCGAAATGTACACCTGCCTCAAGTAACTGTTTCATTGAAATAACGCTCATTTTTCTACCTCCATCTGGTTATTTGTTCTTCCATGGATTTCCGTTTCCGGTTAAACCTCGAGCTTCGGCACCATACCAGAATCCATCCATGTGATTATTTGGTCGTTTTACACCGACACAGTTTCCAATTATACCATAACTCAAAAAAATACACAAGCACTTTTAATAAGTACCTGTGTATTTATAATCAGCCTGTTATGGCATCTAATATTTCCTCATAACTTGCACCATAATTTATCGTAAACTGTCCGACCTTTATCTTTTCTTCCATGTGCTTCTGATAGATGTAATCATTAAATTCATTTTTGTCATCTATCACTCCGAGTTCCTGCAGCCTTGCAGCTACTTTATTCGAGGACATGCCTGAATATATGTCAAGCACCACTGACGGCTCCTGTCCGTCTATGGTTGTCACCTGAATCTTTTCTGTTTCCTCAGTAGTCGTTTCCTTTGTAACCTTTTCTTTTGTTTTTTCTTCAGTAACCTTTTCTTTTGTTGTCGTCTCTGCAGAAGTTGTTTCTTTTGTTGTTGATTCCTTTACTGTTGTTTCCTTTGTAGTTGTTTCTTTCTTTGTATCCGGCTCACCTGTTGTCTCCTCAGAAGTTTCCTCTGTTGAAGGTTTCACAGTGTTTTTTGCAAGCTCACTTTCTGCCCTGCTTTTTGTATTGCTGACGCTGAATGCTATAGTCATTATCAAAGCTGTCACAAATATACCGGTTCCAAGACCTCTTAAATAATATTTCAGTTTCACTATTTATTACCTCTTGTTTTATATAAATCTATAACAAGCCTCACCTCGCCAAGTCCGAGATTAAGTTCCCTTGCTATGTCTATATTGTCCTTACCTGCATTATACAGTTCAAGTATTTTCTGATTGTTATTAAGATGCGGTTCTCCGGTGCTTTCTGCCACACCCTGTCCGCCAGCTTTAACACTATCTTCCTCTATAACACTGTTTTGTACAGTTTCTTTCCTTTTCTTAACCGGCTCTTTATTCTGTGGCGATGTCTTTTTTTCATTCGCCTTATCTTTACTTTGGTTTTCAGTGTTTTCCTGTGATTTTACAGTCTTTTTCGTGTGTATGTCAGATGTCATCTTCTTTACTGATGCCTTTACCATTTCCACGTCCTTAACTGTATTTTTTATCTGCTCCTCTTTGTCATTCAACATTCCGTACAGAAACATTACTTCCTCATGATTTTTCTCTATCTCTTTAAGCACATTTTCGGAATATTCACTGACTGCCATTATTTTTTCATTGGATAATTTGTCTAACTCCACTGCTGTTTTCTCAACAGTGCTGTCTATAGCATCATCGACTGCCTCATCCACCTGATTTTTTACTGCCTCTTTTATCTCGTCACTGTTAATACTGTCTGTACCGTTTTCATTACTTCTGTTTCCATCTAACTGCTCGCCAAACAGAAAACTTACTACAACAATTGCTATTCCCGCAATGATTAATGTTATCTCTAAACCTGTCATTTCTACATCCTGCCTGTTACATGTTTTATATCTTTACATCAAATCCTGAATTTTTCTTAATCACAATACCATCATCTTCAGGCTTATGTTTTTCACCTTTTTTGTCTATTTTATAATAAATGCCGTGTGTCTTTTCCCTGGCATCATTTTCCTTTCGTTTCTTATCGGCATTGTCCTGCTTTACAACCGTTTCATGCTGCTCCACAACATTTTTTTCCTGATTCATTATTATGTTGCTGTGCTGCTGCTCAGGCCGTGCATCCTCATATGCCTTTATCTGCGTCACATCATGTGACCTCTGTATAATTCCCTGCATTTCTACTGACGGAATCATGATTCTCACTCCTTTTATACCGGATAGGATTTCACTTCGCCATCTGTTTTCTTAAATCTGCAATGTGAATATCCTGCGTTGACTATTTTCATGTCTCCACCAATTATCATACGCACTCCCGGATGTATATCATGTACAGCCTCTATATATGCGTCATCATTTCCAACGAGTTCCTGTGATAACTGCTCAAGCTCCTCATGACTGCTTAACATTTCATTTCTGACACTCTGCATCTCAGATAATGTTTTTTTGTATACCTCTACTTTATCTGCCGTAAGCTTCCCTGCCTCGAATTTCTGTTTAAACAGTTCAACAAGCTGTGCCATCTTTTTATATGATTTATTTTTTTCCTCAATCTTCTGCTGCAGTGCCACTATCTTTTCCTGAATAACCGGGTCAATGCCCACCTCAACCGTAGTGGTTACTTCCATAGGTGAACCTATGGTTTTTGCCTTTATATATGTTGCAGATTTCACATGCCCGCCTATAATGTTTCCCTTAACACCCATTACGGTTATTCCGTCTCTTGCAGCCACCTGACTCTGTATTATCGCATCCACTTCAATATATCCCTGTGAATGTACACGGGTACTTTCTATGAATTTCGCAACTATATTTCCCTTTGCAACCAGAATTCCTCTAGACATCCCCTGCATTCCGTGATGCAGAATAATGTCTCCTCCCGATACTATTTCCGCGCCTTCTACAGAACCATATATCTCCACATTTCCAAGTGCCCTTATCTTAAATCCGGTTCTGACACTTCCCTTTACGATTACATTTCCCTCATAACTTATATCTCCGGTTGAATTATCCACATCAGCCGGCACTTCATATATATTAGAGACAAATACCTTATTTCCTTCAAGCATTGCATGTCCGTCAACAAGTGATATCAGTTTCAGGCCATCCTCTGACATTGAAATGTTTTTGCCGTATTTAAGCGTGTCCTTCTGAACCTTTCTCGGAGCAATGGTTTTTCCAAAGACATCTATGCCATCTTCACCCACATCAGCAGGTATAAGCTCTGCTAAAACATCGCCTTTATTAATATGACTGATATTATCAAGCTGATGAAAATCAACCGAGCCGTCAGGATTTCTCTTAGGTCTGAGCCTTCTGTCAGTGTTAAAATAATACTTTATCTCGGCATTTTTTCCCTGTCTGACTTCTTTTCCAACGGCAATAACATAATCAGTACAATACTGCCTCTCCTTAAGAAATCTGTCAATCTCATCTTCCCTGATGCCATACTTTATTCCTTTGCCTGAAATAGCTGATATTATGGTATTTTTATCAATTCTCTTTCCATCATTTCCCGGAGGATAAAATCTGGCAACAGCTTTCATGTTGTTATCTTCAACCCTGATGCTCAGTTCCTCATCCGTAGGACTGCCCGGATTCAGTGTGAGCACAATCTGCTGTACATTTTCTGTAGCTTTATTTATGGCTGCCGCAAGTGACTTTACATCCACATCGAACATACGGCGTTCCTCAAGATACGCTACCACCTCCTGATAAGCAACCGAATCTCCTCCGTTTTCCGGCGGATAAATTCTTATACTCATTCCGTTTTCGTTTCTTACTAATTGAAAATAACCGTTTTTTCTGCCCATATATATCCCTCCTTCAATAGAAGATGTTATGTCAATATCAGTTCATATAAATGATCTCCTAACTTTTTCTTCATTTTTGATAATGCCTTAGTATGAAGCTGTGATATTCTGGACTCTGATACTTCCAATATCGCACTTATCTCTTTAAGCGTCAGTTCTTCATAATAATACAGCAATATTACCTTTTTCTCTTTATCTGTTAATATTTCCAATGTTTCCATCAGAATTCTCTTTACTTCATTTTTTTCTGCCACTTTTTCAGGCTGCTCTTTTCCCGTTGTTTTCACGGATTCCATGCTTTTTTCGCCTGCATTTTCCACAAATTCATCAAGCGAAACAAGATTTGAAACCTTTGCCTGCCCCTGCCATGTCATGTATTCTTCATCACTTATTCCAAGGTGCTTTGCCACCTCTTCATCCGAAGGCTTTTTACCCGTTGCACTCTCAAGTTCACTGATTGCACTGTCTATCTTTTTCTGTTTCTGTCTTAAGGAACGTGGAATCCAGTCCATTTTCCTTATCTGGTCCAGTATGGCTCCACGTATTCTCAAACTGGCATATGTTTCAAATTTATTTCCTTTGCCTACATCATATTTATCTATAGCATCTATAAGTCCGAATATTCCATACCCTACAAGATCTTCATATTCTACATTATATCCGAGATACATGCTCAGTTTTCCCGCAACAATCTTAACCAGTGGTGCATATTCAATTATAAATCTGTCCCGTATTTCTATACTTCTGCTTTTTGCATATTCACTCCACAATCTGTTCAGCTCTGCTTCTGTCATTCAGCTACACCTCCGGTTACTTACTGTCGTCCGCCTCATCTTCGCCAGCCTCTTTATCTTCTGAATCTTCTTCAACCTCCGCTGCAGTCTGTTCTATCATTGGAATAACTATAAATTTATCAACAAGCTTCTTGATTATATATCCCAATATTAAAAATGCCAGCATTGAAAAAAATATGGTTTCCAACGAATCCTTAAGCGTATATTTATTTACATATGTGACTATGCATACAACAAATCCTGCTGCCAGCATGACTATCGAAGGGATATATCTTGTTTTGTTCATACTAATCCTCATTCCTGCTTATATCATTGTCTCATCCTTGCCGACGGCACGTATCTTTAACTTTCCCGTCCTGGAATCAAAAATAATTGTTCTTCCATAATTAAGTCCCGTATCCTCTGCCAGCAGTCTGATATTTAATTTGTTTAACATCTGCTTTGTAGCCTCTACGTTTTTTTTACCCACGCTCATTATGTCATTATTTCCCGCACCATATGAGAACATCTGTGCTCCTCCGGCAATTTTGGCTACTATTCTGCCGGATAAAGCACCTTTTTTTCTCATTTCCTCATATAGTTCAACTATACCGGTATCGGCAAATTTTGCTTTGTTCTGATTATTTTTTATCTGGGTACTGTCCGGAAGCATCAAATGAAGCAATCCGCTGACCTTACTCACCGGGTCATACAATGCAACACCCACGCACGACCCCAGTCCCAAAGTAGTGAGACTATCCGGTGCCGTACATGTCTTCATATCAGCCATTCCTACCTTTATAATCTCACACATACTACACTCCTAAAGATGATAAAATTTTGTCATACGACTCCAACTCAGGTACCAGAATGTAATATCCATGAACATCAGTTTTCTCATCCACGCGTTCATCATCGAACTTTGTCTCTATTAACAGTACCTTATCGCCGATTTTCCCAAACTCTATAGCAGGTACACTGAATATGGCACCCGCCATATCAATCTGTAATAAAGGAACTGACACATCAATAGTAAGATTTGTCATATCTCCTAATGATCTTAAGTACGCCCCTGCTATTATATTTCCAATCTCCATCACTGCGGACTTTTCCATATCATTAAAGTCCTCTTCGCCATTTCCATCCATGCCATATCCGCCCATAAGCTGATTTACAAGCTTTTTGGCTACCTGCGGATCCATTAAAAACATCATCATGCCCTGTATATCACCGCTGAGCATAAGTAATATTCCAACCATCACTTTTTCTTCACTACCCACTATAGATGGAAGTTCGTCAAATCCAAGAAGCCTTACCTGTGGCACGCCTATATCTATTTTGGAATTTACGAGCTGGGATAATGCTGTCGTGGCATTTCCCGCTCCTATATTTCCAAGTTCCCTCAAAACATCATACTGCATGCTGCTAAGTTCATTTAAATCTATTTTAGACATTTCTGTTCTCCATTCCGGTCAAGGCAAATATCTGCCACTCTACTGCTCATCAGAAATAACATTTGCAATATTTAATATTGAAATAAGAATATCTCCATTCTTTCCAACACCATTGAGATATTTAGCCTTGTCATCCTTTGTATCCACGCTGATTTTCTCTATATTATCCTCTGTAAGCGTAACGACCTCTTTTACCATGTCAACAATCACACCTATAGGTTCCTGCTGTTCCGGTTTAAGGATAATGATTCTTGTCTTATCCGTAAACTCATCGTCATCAAGATTGAATTTCCTTCTAAGACTCATTACCGGCACTATTTCTCCTCTGAGGTTGATTACACCGTTAAAATACTCCTGTGATTTAGGAACTCTTGTAATGCTCTGCATTTTAACAATATTGTCAACATTGCTTATATCTATTCCATAATACTCTGCTCCGAGTTCAACTACTATGAACTGGTTTGCATCTGTTACTGCTGCCTGTTTTACTGTATCCATTCCAATCACCCCGCACTTTATAATAATGTATTTACGTCAATAATCAATGCAACTTCACCATTTCCTAATATTGTTGCTCCACTGATTATCTTACTGCTGTTGCTTATGTATTTACCAAGAGATTTAATAACTATTTCCTGCTGTCCGAGCAGTCTGTCTACTACCATACCTGCAAGCTTGTCTCCCTTTTTAACAATAACTACCGTGAGACTGTCAGGCTTTTCCTTAGACTCAATATCAAGTACTGAATCAAGTCTGATAAGCGGAATAACCGTTCCTCTTAAGTTGATAACTTCTTTTGTCTGAACATATTTTATATCCTCTACCGGAATATCCTCTATAGTCTGGATGCTTCCAAGGGAAATAGCATATTTTTCCTCACCGAGTTCAACCATAAGTGCCTGTATAATGGCGAGTGTAAGTGGAAGTCTGATAACAAATGTACTTCCTTCTCCAAGCTGTGTCTTAACCTCAATATCTCCGCCTAATGATTCAACCTTTGATTTTACGACATCAAGTCCGACGCCTCGTCCTGATACATCCGTAACCTTCTTCGCTGTTGAGAAGCTTGGCCTAAACAGTAAATCAATTACCTCTTTGTCTGTCATGGCATCAGCCTGTTCCTGAGTGATACTTCCCTTCTCAAGTGCCTTATTTCTGACTGCCTCAACATCTATACCGTTACCATCATCACTTACTTCAATTATTACATTATTACCATCCTGGTATGCATCGAGTTTTACTGTTCCGACTTCCGGTTTTCCACGCTGTGCTCTGACCTCTGCCGATTCAAGTCCGTGGTCTGCTGAGTTTCTGAGCAAATGCATAAGCGGATCACCAATCTCATCGATAACCGTTCTGTCAAGCTCTGTGTCCTCACCGGTCATTACAAGTTCCATCTTCTTATCAAGTTTCTTTGATAAGTCTCTTATCATTCTAGGGAACTTCTGGGTTACAGTTTCAATAGGCATCATTCGTACCTTCATTACGGACTCGTGAAGATTTGTTGTAACTCTTTCAAGGTATTCTATCTGCTCATTGAATGACTGTGAATTATTTCCTGTTCCGTCACTACTGGTAGAAATAAGACCGTTTTTGGCAATGATGAGCTCACTGACAAGATTCATAAGCACATCAAGTTTCTCTATATCTACTCTGACTGAACGGTTTACTACAGGTTTTCCTCCTGCCTTCGGTTTTGCTGCAGGTTTCTTTGCTTCCGGCTTCTTTGCATCCGAAGCAGCCGTCTCTGCTTTCTTCTCTTCTTTTTCTTCTTTAACTTCTTTTTCTTCCTTCGGCTTGATATCTTCTATCTTAGATATCTCTTCACCAACAGCTTCTTTAATCTCTGATACGTTCTTTATTACACCTATAACTTTATCAAGAGGATTATCTGAAATAATACATATACTGAACATCTGATCAAATTTCTCATCTTCAATATCCTGAACTGAAGGCTGTGATTTTATTATCTCTCCAACACTCTCAAGTGATTTGAATACAAGGAACGCTCTTGCAGCTTTTAACAGACATGTCTCATCAACCTGTACAGTTATCGCATATACCTTTAATCCTTTATCAAATGCCTCCTGAACGGCATGAATCTCAAAATCAGAGTATACAAATTCCTTGTATTTTCTAATATCTCCGTCACCGTCTTTAGGCTTATCAGCATTTTCTTCTTTTTTGCTTTCTTCCTCTACCTGTTTTGCACTCTCACCATTAAGGATGGCATCAAGTTCCTTTAAAATAGGCTCGTTGTCATTTGTACCTTCGTCTGCTGCTTCCTGAATGTTATCAAGATATTCTTCAAGAGCATCAAGACACTGGAATAAAATATCCACAAGGTTTGCATCAACTTTCATCTTGCCATTTCTTATCTCTGAAAATACATTTTCCATCTGATGAGTAAGCTTCTGCATACGCTTGTATCCCATCGTTCCGGCCATTCCTTTCAGAGAATGTGCAGCCCTGAATATCTCGTTGATAGTATCTGTGTTGTCAGGCTCCTTTTCAATAATAAGCAACTGCTCATTCAAATTTTGTAAATGTTCTTTTGTCTCATCAATAAAAATCTCTAAATACTGGCTAACGTCCATTGTTAAGCACCCCCGTGTTCTTTATTATAGCTTTTGCAATATCGCCTAATGGTAATATCTCATCTGCCAGCCCAGCTTCGGCAATTGCCTTTGGCATTCCATAGACGACACTTGTTTTTTCATTCTGGGCAATTACATGTATCTTATTTTTTGATTCCAGTTTCCTTATTCCTTTTGTACCATCTGCACCCATGCCTGTAAGAACCACACAGACTATTTCTTCAAAGCCTT
The DNA here is from genome assembly GCA_902763335.1 of uncultured Lachnospiraceae bacterium. GTDB lineage: Bacteria > Bacillota > Clostridia > Lachnospirales > Lachnospiraceae > UBA2821. The sequence continues at coordinate 31,666 of CACWRR010000010.1, forward strand.
TACCATCCAATGATTCATACATAATGTTTGCACAAGGTTTAACTCCCTCTCTTGGTGGTGCATCAGAAAATCCTATGACATGTTTTCCTGATCTGTTCTCCAAAATCATATGAATACCACCCGGTGCAATATATACCACACCATTTTTTAATACCTCTCCTTCCTGTGCTTCCTTGACTTTAATAGCACTGATACCATCAAGGCTTTCTGCCAGTGGTTTGGTAAATCCCTGTGGCATGTGCTGCACTACCATTACCGGTGCCGCAATATCAGCTGACAGCCTCGGAATAACTTCCTTAAGTGCTTTGGGCCCTCCTGTAGAACAGGCAAGTGCCACAATTTTCCCTCCTCCGTACACTCTGTTTTCATTTTTTTCTTCATGTCGTACGGTATGGAGTTTAATAACACTATGCTTTGTCTCGTGATTCACTCCACATGCCATGCACAATGACTGAATAACTTCATTTCTGAACTTTTCATTTCTAATCTGTACATAACTTTCAGGTTTTGCAATGAAATCCATAGCACCCAGTTCCAATGCCCTTATAGTATATCTGCCATCATCATTTTTTGTGAGTGAGCTTATAATTATCACTCTGTTATGTATATGATTCTGTCTCATACGTTTTAGTACTTCCAGACCATCCATATAAGGCATGTTGATATCCATAAGTATTACATCATAGCTGCTATGTTTTTTCATTATAAGATCAAGTGCATCTCTACCGTTTTTTGCAGTATCTTCTACACTGAATCTTGAATCTGTTTCTATTATATCACATAGCATACTTCTCATAAGTGCAGAGTCATCAACTACCAAAATATTTTTTTTCATTACCACACCTCCCCATATTTATCATATGGTTCTCATTCAATTTTACCCTAAATCAACTAATTATCTCTCTTTCGCATTCTTCTCTCCATGTCAAATATATATTTGATTATCTTTTCCCTAGTAGCATCCTTCATATTGTGAAACTCTGCCCTGTTCACATAAAGTCTCTCCCTGTTATCCACCTTCGATGAAGATATGATGGTGGCTGCCAGCCTGCATATATCCTCTGTTGCAATTCCAATATTAATATTTACCAGCACTTCAGATTTTCTCTCCAGTTCCTCTTTCGTAGTGAAACGTATTCCTCCTCCGCTGATATCAAGAATAATTCCTTCACTCATTCCATACGATGTGATTTCCTCCATCTTCGCCGGTTCCTCAAGCACATCCATAATCTCTTCCTCAGATACAATTTTATATTCAAGGTCCATTGTATGTTCAAGGCGATAATACTGTCTTCTCTGAAATTTCTTAAGCTCTGATGTAAGCTCCGCCTCAAGTATATAGAGTCCATCCTCCTTATACCTGTCTGTGATAACTAATTTTGCCTGATACAGTCCTCCCGAAGAATAAAAACATGCATCATATCTTGCATGCAGTGGCAACGGAACAACTCTTCCTTCTACTATGGGCATTGCAATCTTTAACTGTTCATCTTCAAGTATGTCATATACCTGACTGATGTATATTCTTTTTTCCTGTCCCAATACATCATTTTTTTCTGCTGTTCTGCCTGTAGCAGATGCTTTTACCGGTTTTGATAATTCTATTCTGTCACCCGGTGAAATTATTTTAGATAGCATTTTCAATCCCCCTTTCGTATCTTTAAATACTTCGTGAAAATATACGATAAACCTCTCTTTTCATCCTCACTCATATGTGTTCCATTCATCAACGCTTCGGCAAGTTCTACATATGCCTGTGCTGATTTTGATTTTGGAAATGATAATGCAACCGGTTTCTGCATTATTATCGACTTTGACATGTGTGAATCATTCGGTATTACACCCATAAATTCCAGTTTCATGTCAAGAAATTTACTTACCACCATATTCAGCTTTTTATAAAGACTCTGACCATCAGTATAATCATCCACCTTATTTGCTAAGAGTTTAACTTCCGTATTTTCCGGATCAAACCCCTCGTGCCGGTTTAAAGCCTTTAACAGTGAATATGCATCTGTGATAGATGTGGGTTCCGGTGTTGTGACAAGTATTACTTCCATGCTTGATGCCACAAATTCCATGACCGTATGGGATATTCCCGCCCCGGTGTCAATTATGATTATATCCGCCATCGTCTCTAGCTGGTGAAATTCATGAAGCATGTATATTACCTGATCTTTATTCAGATCTTCAAAATGATTAATACCCGATCCTCCGGAAATATATCTTATTCCCATAGGTCCATCAAGTAAAATATCTTCCAGTTTTTTTCCTCTCAGAATCATATCCGACAGATTATATCTTGGTACTGCACCTATCATCACCTCAATATTTGCCAGTCCAAAATCAGCGTCAAATATAATTACCTTATTACCCATTCTGGTCAGCTCTATGGCAAGGTTAAGTGATGTACTCGTCTTACCCACTCCGCCTTTTCCACTCGTAACAGTTATAACTCTTGCGGTTTTATTCTGTTTTTCGGTTTCTATATGCTGTTTTACAATATTTCTTAGGTTCTGTGCCTGATCCATTTATTTCAGCTCTTTCTTAAGTGTTATTTTTTATCTTCTCCGCCGAGTAACTGTTTTGCCAACGACTGTGCATCAAGTAATCTTATATCGTCTGGAACTACCTGCCCGCATGTAACATATGACAGCGGTGCACCTGTTTTTAATCTGATATTTAAAATATTTCCAAGCGTTCCCGTCTCATCAAGCTTTGTGAATATCAATTTATATTTACCAATTTCATCATACACATCAACAATGTTAATCAAGTCTTTATACTTTGTAGCGGCACTAAGTACAAGATAAATATCTTTACCTGTATCTTCCGGTACTACACAGTCTTTTATCAGATGTCTTATCTCCTCGCACTGCTCTTTATTCTTATGTGAGCGTCCGGCAGTATCAACTAGTACCATATCATACTCTTTAAATTCATCTATAGCTTCGTTTAACTCCTCAAGTGTATACACGACCTTGATAGGTACACCAAGTATGTTTGCATATGTTCTCAATTGTTCTACCGCTGCAATTCTGTAAGTATCTGCCGTTATCATGGCAACCTTTAATTTTTTATCAAGTTTAAAATCTGATGCAAGCTTTGCTATAGTCGTTGTTTTTCCTACACCTGTAGGTCCGACAAAAAATACGACCTTCGACTTTTTCTCTTCTGAATCAATACTTTCCGGTTCACCGAGTTTCAATATAATTTTCTGATACAGTCCCGAAAGTATCGTGTCCATATTTGACTCTTTTTTCACTGAAGATTCAACTTCACTTATAATCTGATTAGCATACTTTTCATCAACTTCATTTTCAAGTAACTGGCTGTATACCAGCTGTATGAATGCAAAATTAGTATTTTCTTCCTTATTTTTCTCTTTTTCTTCTTTTTCTTCCTTTTTCTCAGAAGAATTTTTCATCTGATTAACCAGCATTTCCTGCAGACTGTCAAGCTTTTCTTCTATAGCCGTTGACTTGTCCTCTGATTTTTCCTCACTTTTAACAGCTGTAGTATCATTATCAGCCACTAGATTTATGGCATTGGTTGGTATGGCAGCCGTCGGCATTCTCTCTTCTAATGCAGCCGTAACCTCTACAATATCCTTCTTAAATATTCTTTTAAGTCCTTTGTGCTTTATTGTTTTTATATTAAGAACTACTGCATCACTGCCCATTTCTTCTTTTGCCTGCAATATGGCATCCTTCTCTGTGGATGCCTGAAATTTTTTTATTATCATGCTATGCTCACCATCCCAACTGACTTCAATTCAACATTTGGCTCTATCTCATTGTAAGAAACTACAATCAAATCTTTTATATAATCCTCCGTAAGACGTTTAAAATACATTCTGACAATAGGTGATGTTATAATTATTGCCGCCTTACCTAAATCTTCAAGTTTTTTCACTTCCTCTTTTACCGAAGCCAATATTGCCTTTGACTTCTCCGGCTCAAGATTCAGATATGCTCCCTGCTCTGTCTGCTTAACCGAATTCATAATTTCCTGCTCCACATTCGGATCAAGGGTAACTACTGTCGTAGATTCATTTGCAGGGAAATATTTATTCGATATAGCCCTCTTAAGACTCTGTCTCACATACTCTGTAAGAACATCCGTATCCTTTGTCACTGTAGCATAATCTGCCAGTGTTTCACATATCGTAGGCAGATCCCTGATTGATATTCCCTCATGTAAAAGATTCTGAAGAACCTTCTGTATCTCACCTACACTCATAAGCTTAGGCACAAGTTCATCAATAAGAGTCTGATTATTATCCTTAATATTGTTAATAAGATTCTGTACATCCTGTCTTGACAACAGTTCTGCTATATTGCTTCTCACAACTTCCGTAAGGTGGGTTGCTATAATAGAAGGCGGATCAACTACCGTGTATCCTAATGCCTCAGCTCTCTCTCTCTGACTTTCAGTAATCCACAATGCCGGAAGATGATATGATGGTTCAAATGTAGGTATACCCGTTATCTCCTCTTCTACCATTCCCGGATTCATTGCCATATAATGGTCAAACAGTATCTCTCCTTCACTCACCTGTATACCTTTTATCTTTATAATATACTGATTAGGATTCAACTGAATATTATCTCTCAATCTTATGATAGGCACCACTGCTCCAAGCTCAAGTGCTATCTGTCTTCTTATCATCACAACTCTGTCTATAAGGTCTCCGCCCTGATTGACATCGGCGAGTGGTATTATTCCATATCCGAATTCAAGTTCTATAGGGTCAACCTGAAGAAGTGACACAACATTTTCCGGCTTTCTTATCTCTTCAGCCTCCTCTTCAGTAGTATCTACTTCACTCTCTATCTCCTTAATTTCCTGCTTTCTGTTCATATTAAAACCGACTATTATGGATATTGCTCCGATGGTTATGAATATAACTGCCGGAAGTGGTGTTACTATTCCAAGGAATATAAGCACTCCACCTACACACCACAACACCTTCGGCATGCTTAAAAGCTGTCTGAACAATGTCTGTGACAAATCGCTGTCCTCTTTTGTATCCTTAGTTACAAGAATACCTGTTGCAAGAGAAATCATAAGGGACGGCATGGCACTTACAAGTCCGTCACCGATAGTAAGTATTACATACTGGTCAACCGCATCACCTATACTCATTCCCTGACGCATCACACCCATTATTATTCCACCGACAACATTAATCATCGTTATCATAAGTCCTGCCATGGCATCTCCCTTAACGTACTTGACAGCACCATCCATGGAACCGTAAAAGGCTGACTCAGCCTGTATTTTTTCTCTTCGTGCCTTTGCTTCGGCATCAGTTATGGCACCTGTATTCAAATCGGCATCTATAGCCATCTGTTTACCTGGCATGGCATCAAGAGTAAATCTTGCAGTTACCTCTGCAACTCGCTCTGAACCTTTATTAATAACCATAAACTGGACAATAAGTAATATGATAAATACGATAATACCAATGACAATATCAGAACCACCTACAAATTTTCCGAAAGTCTCTACAACTTTTCCCGGATTACCTGTACTAAGTATAAGTTTTGTAGATGAAATATTAAGAGATATTCTAAAAAGAGTTGTAAGTAACAGAATCGTCGGAAATGATGACATATCCATCGATTCTTTTGAAAATAAAGCATTAAATAATACAACAAGTGCAACAAACATATTAAATGCAAGAAGTACATCCAAAATTCCTGACGGAACAGAAATAATCATAAAAACTATAGCGGCCAGCAGATACAGGCCAACAAACAAATCTGTTTTTTTCATGCTCTTGTACTTCCTTTCGTAATATTTATGCCTTCTTATTCTTTATATTATATACGAATGCCAGAACTTCGGCAACTGCCTGATACAATTCCTCCGGAATTTCCTGTCCTATTTCCACGTTTGCATATAACGCACGGGCAAGAGGCTTGTTTTCAACTATCTCTACCTGTGCCTCTCTGGCTTTATCTTTTATTTTCTGTGCAACATAATCCGCACCTTTTGCCACTACGACCGGTGCTCCTGCGATTTTTAAATCATATTTTAATGCCACTGCAAAATGTGTAGGGTTTGTAATTACAACATCCGCATCCGGCACACTCTGCATCATTCTTCTCATTGATGCCTTCTGCATAACTCTTCGCTGCTGTGACTTTACCTGCGGGTCTCCTTCTGAATTTTTAAGTTCATCTTTGACCTCCTGCTTGGTCATCATCATATCATTATGAAATTTACGTTTCTGCCAGATAAAATCTGCTACTCCGACAATTATGTATATCCCACTGATTTTTATGGCAAGTCCCAGCGCTAAATCACCAATCTTTGCAATTGCTGTTATCAATGACACATCATACCATCTGTACCAGTAATATATCTCATCTTTCATTGTAGAATACACTACATATCCTATTATGATAATAAACGCCAGTGATTTAAACAGATTGACAAGTGACTGCTTTGAAAATACTCTTTTAAATCCGCTGACCGGATTAATTTTACTGAATTTTGGTTTAAGTGGTTTTGTAGTAACTTTCCACTTAACCTGAAGAAGATACCCTATTATGGTTATTGCAAAACCAACTAACATAATATGCCATACAAGCTTTACCGACATTAAAACCATATCAATAAGAATACTGTAAACTGCATTATATGATATTTCAAGGTGATATGGATTGACATATGTAGGAATCATGTTAAATACATATCTGTATAAATCCATGAACCCATATCCTATGTCACCTATAAATGCTTTGATTATATAAAATGATGCAAGCATGCCTACCGCTGTAACAATCTCCTTACTCTTGGCAACATTACCTTCTTTTCTTGCATCTTCTAACTTTTTTGCTGTAGGCTCCTCGGTCTTCTCACCGCCAGGCCCGTCTTTCGCAAATAACTGCAGATTCAGCTTATACTCTTTATCATCTATAAGCACTTCACATCAAACCTCTCATGACTTCTTCAACAAATCTCTTCATAGTATCAGATACAAATGTTGCAACAGCCGGCAGAAGTCTTACCGTGACGAACATTATAAGCAGGCCGGTAAGAAGTTTTAACTGAATACCTACCGCAAACATATGCATCTGCGGTGCAACCTTTGCCATTATACCTAATACACAGTTCATGAGCAACGCTGCCGCAAATACCGGAAGTGCAATTCTGAATCCTATAATAAAGTACTCTGTAATAAACCCTATAAAGCTGTCATACAATGTACTTCCCATTTTTTCCCCATTTATGGGAATTAACGAAAAAGACTCCACAAGAGCATTTATCAGAAAAATATGCATGTCTGACGCTAACATAATAAGCATAACCAGATATGTATACATAGTTCCCGTAATGCTGCTCTGAGTCTTTGTTGTAGGATCGAACTCCTGTGCCATGGCAAGTCCGATTTCCATATCTATTAATCTTCCTGAAAGATTTACAATCAAAGAGCACATATATGCAGAGAATCCTATTAAAATTCCTGCTATGCTTTCTTTAATAATCACTATAGCAAAACCTATAACACCAACATAATCTATCTGCTGAACCGGAAGCACATTATAAAGAATAATTGACAAAAATACTGCCAGACCTAATCTTACGCGCTGTGGAACTCCCGACATGGAAAAAAAAGGCGCTACTGCCAAAAAAGAAGCTATCCTTACCAGAATAAATAAAAAATATTCTAATTTCTCTATCGAAAACGTAACTTCTATCATCTGATATAATCCTCAAAATTCCATAAGTTCTGCATAAGTGTAACTATGTTGTTTAATATAAAATTACCAAATATCAACAGTCCTATAAAAACACCTATTAATTTAGGAATAAATGTTAATGTCTGCTCCTGTATCGATGTTACCGTCTGAAAAATACTTACAACAAGACCTATAACCAACGATATAATCAGGAGGGGTGCCGATGATATTATAATAGACCACAATGTTTCACTTGCAATATTTAATACCGCTTCTACTGTCATCTTTCACATACCTTTCATGCACTAAACTACAAATGTCTTAATCAGATTCACAATTATAAGATTCCATCCGTCGGCTAAGACAAACAACAAAATCTTAAATGGCATCGATATAGTTGTAGGCGGTAGCATCATCATACCCATCGACATAAGTGTTGATGCAACTACCATATCTATAACAACAAATGGCAGATATATAAGAAATCCTATCCAGAATGCAATCCTTAGTTCACTTATAATAAACGCCGGAATAAGAACATTCGTAGGAATCTCATCCTTAGACGATATACTCTCAATTCCTGCTATCGAAGCCATAGAATCCAAATCCTCATCCTTAACATTATCAAGCATAAACTTTCTGATAGGTTTAAGTCCCTCATCAAGTGCCTGCTCCTGAGTTATCTCACCCTTTGAAAATGGCTGAATGGCATTTTCATTGACCTGTGAAAAAACAGGTGACATTATAAAAAAGGTTAAAAACAATGATATTCCTACAAGAACCTGATTAGGTGGTGCTGTCTGTGTAGCAACCGCCGCCCTTGTAAAATGCATTACAATAAGTATTCTTGTAAATGATGTTACCATTATAAGAATTGACGGACACAACGCAATAACCGTAAGCACAAGCATAATCTGCAGTGCTCCTGATAAGCTTGCATTTCCATCTCCCGTGGTAATCTTAATTCCAAGTATATCGGAAGCATCACTGTCCGTATCCGCAGTTACGGATGCATTGTCATCCAATGTGGACTGTGTAGCACTTACTGTGGTAACACTCTGAGCAACAAAAAACGTAATCATAATAAAAACAAGAGACATACGCCATATACTTTTAATTTTTGCCTTCATTTTCTTCATCCTTACTTTCATTCTGTTTCATTGTTTTCATCTGCTCAAACATATCACTAAAAGACGGGATGCTCATACTCTTCTTCTCATCCTTATCTTTAGTAAGCTCTATACCTGCTTCATCTAACTTACACAACATTGTAACGCTGTCCTTGCAGACAGCTATCACAATGTACTCTGCTCCAACCCTAAGTATCTGCAGATATTTATTAGGAGACAACCTGTAAGTCTCTATAACATCAAAATTCTTACCATGAATAGACTGTTTCTGATAATTGCCTATAAACCTTGTAGTAAGATATGTAACTGCCAATACAAAGACAAATACCACTATAGCTGCTACAAGTTTTATTATACTGTCTAACATTTTAACCTACTGCTTTTTTAACTGCTTCTATAACTCTGTCAGCCTGGAACGGTTTAACTATGAAATCCTTTGCTCCTGACTGTATAGATTCGATAACCATAGCCTGCTGACCCATGGCAGAGCACATGATAACTGATGCTCCCGGATCCATCTCTTTTATTTTCTTAAGAGCCTGAATACCATCCATCTCCGGCATTGTTATATCCATCATTACCAAATCAGGCTTAACCTCGTTATACTTCTCTACTGCCTTTGCTCCGTTTTCTGCCTCTCCTGCTACATTATATCCATTTTTAGTGAGGATGTCCTTTATCATCATTCGCATAAATGCTGCATCGTCACATATTAAAATATTTTTTGCCATTGTCGTCTCTCCCATCTGAAAATTTATTTTATAATTTCTGTTATACGTACACCAAAGCTCTCTTCGATAACTACTACCTCTCCTTTGGCTACAAATTTTCCATTTACTAAAACATCAACCGGTTCTCCGGCAATCTTATCAAGTTCTATAATTGTTCCCGGTGCAAATTCCAGTATTTCCTGAATAGACTTACTTGTCCTTCCAAGTTCTACGGTAACATTTAAAGGAACATCCATAATAAGATTAATATTTTCCTTCTGCGTTACAGAATCCAAATCGCCGGTGAATGCCTGGAACTGTGCCGGCTGAACATTTACTTCCGACATCTGAGGCATTGCCTGATATGGCATTCCCTGATACGGTACCCCCTGGTACGGCATCCCCTGATATGGCATTCCCTGCATCTGCGGCGGATAACCCATCTGTGGAGGGTATCCCTGCTGCGGATACGGCTGCTGCCCTGCCATCTGCTGTGGCTGTTGCGGTTGTGACTGCTGTGGTACAGGCTGTGGTGTTTCCTGCGGCTGCGGTGCCGGTTCGCTGTGCTGCTTAGCCGACTCTGAATCAACAATATTCTTGGTTGCCTCAGATGTTATACCGCCAAGTTCCTGACCTCCTGCTATTCTTTCACACAACATTTTTGCAAAGTCAATAGGGAAAATCTGCATCATTTCACTATTGACCAAATCTCCGATTTTCATCTGGAATGTATTCTTAACGAAGCTGTGTTTCAGAAAATCTGCAATCTCTTCTTCATTAAGCGTTTCATTCAAATCTATGAGACTTGCTGTTGGTGGACTTATATCTATTTTCATGTTCAGCATTGATGACAAAGATGTGGATGCAGAACCCATCATCTGATTCATCGCCTCACATATCGCACTTAAATGTAGTTCCCCTAATTCTCCCTCAATATTTGTTCCGTCACCGCCCATCATAAGATCGGCTATGACCTTAACATCCCTGTCCTTTAATATAAGAATATTATTTCCATCAAGACCTTCTCTGTACTGAATCTGTAAAAATACACAAGGTCTGTCATAATTACTGACAAGGTCGTTCCAATTGCTTATAGATACTACCGGTACACTTATATCGACTTTCTGATTAACCAGCGATGAAAGTGTGGTAGCTGACGTTCCCATACTTATATTGGATATCTCACCAATGGTGTCTTTTTCAAAATCTGTAAGCACTATGTCACCTGAACCGGCATCATTTGTATTTACGACCGGTTCTTCAGTCGTACCGGCACTGCTTTCTGCTCCTGCTGCATCAGAGGAATTGTCAGATTTTTCTTCTGTCATACCGTTCAACAGGGCATTTATTTCTTCTTGAGATAGCATTCCATCCATTTCCTGCTTACTCCTCTCTGATTATTGATGTGATTCTAACAGCATAATCGTCTGATGCTGCTCCCGGAAGTGCTTTGAATTTCTTTATATTTCCAACATACACATCCAGTTCCTCTTCTATTCCGGAGTTTAACTTAATTATATCACCTTTTTGTAAATTCATAAAGTCATTTACTGATATTGTACTTGTTCCCAAAACTGCCTTTATAGGTACTGCTGCTTTAGAAATAAGATTTTCAATATCATCTCCATAATAGTTATCGTCTACTTCCTGCATTGTAGAATACCAGTACTTGGTATTCAATTTATCCATAACTTCCTCTAAAGTAAGAAATGGAAGACATATGTTCATAAGTCCTTCAACATCTCCAATTTTTAGATTTAAAGTTACAATCGCAATCATCTCACTCGGAGAAATAATCTGGGCAAACTGTGAGTTTGTCTCTATACGCTCCAGCCTCGGCTCTAGCTGCACAACATTCTGCCACGGCTCCCTCAACAAATCTACACATATCGAAAGTATTCTCTCGATAATGGTAATCTCAATCTCTGTAAATTCTCTCTTTTTTTCTATGGTAGAACCCATTCCACCAAGCAACCTGTCTATTATAGCATAACCCAGATTAGGTGCAAGCTCCAAAATAATATTTCCATTAAGTGGCAGAAAATTTACAATTCCTAACAATACCGGATTTGATAATGCATTTGAAAATTCCGAATACGCTACCGCCTCCGAATTGACCACTTCAACCTGCACATTTTTTCTTAAATATGCCGGTAAGTTTGTGTATAACAGCCTTCCATAATGTTCAAATATAATCTCCAACGTTCGCAGATGTTCTTTTGAAAACTTGGCAGGTCTGGCAAAATCATAATTCTTAACCTGCTGTGTATTATTTTCTTTATATTCATCAGCATCAAGTTCTCCCGTACTCAACGCTTTCAACAGGTTATCAATCTCATCCTGGGATAATACTTCACCCACGGCTACTCACCTCCTATGCCGTATAAACAAACTACTGTATAGTCGTACTGCTGAAAATTACCCCGATTATAAACTCTGAATTATACATTTCCTGCAACTTTGCAAGTATATCTTCTCTGACCTTGTCAGGATCTGACTGAAGTTCCTCAGCCGTATACTGCTGAACTACATCCTGAACACACTGGGTTATATCACCCTTGTAATCATCCAATGTCTTTGATAATTTAGCATAATCCTCATTCTTCTTATTTATTTTAAGCTGAGGATAAATCACTGCATAATGTTCTTTTCCATCTTTGCTGCTCTTTAACTTTATAGTAAGTTTTACATCAGGATCATATGTCTCTGTATCATTTATAGACAATTGTGATTCCTCCGCTTCGCCCTTTTCTAAGTCAATCGCCTGAGCAACCTTCGATATCACTGCATTAGAACTGTTCATCGACTGTATGACAACCACTACCATAATAGCCGTAAGTACAGTATTGGTAAGAACAAGCACTAATGTAATAATATTAAGTAAACTTTTTTTCATACTTTTCCACCTGCTTCCATTTTTAATTAGTAACTGTTACTTATTTCATTATATATCTTTATCTCAACACGTCTGTTCTGTGCTCTTCCCTCAGCCGTATCGTTTGACGCAATAGGATCATTCTCACCGCGTCCTGATGATTTCATCTTTGATATATCCATGCCCTTATTCTGCACAAGATACATAAGCACTGACTTTGCTCTTCCACTTGACAAATCCCAGTTATCATCATATTTAGGATCATCCAGTAATGGTACACTGTCTGTATATCCCGTTATCTCTATCATGTTTCCGCCATAATTCTTAAGTATGTCTCCAACTTTATCAACCAACGGCACCGCATCACTTCTGATTGATGCCTCAGCAGGATCAAACAGTAATGCTCCATTAAGAGTAAGCTGTACATACTGTGACGTAAAATCAATCTGTATCTGTTCATTGATACCGCTCTGTTCTGACTGTCCTTTTATTTCCTCAGCCATCTGCTCCGACTGCTCGGCACCCTCTTTTTGTACCTGTTCAAGAACTGTTTCTCCATCAAAATCAGCATCCTTGTCATTAATCTCTTCGGCATCACCCTCTGAATTAAGTCCAAGACTCTCATAATAGCTGTCCAATTCATTAAGTTCTGATACACCGGTAGAAATCTTTGTTCCTTCTATGACAGACGCTGAACCGCCTTCCATTATTCCAAAACTTGCTGATAATGATACAACAAGTTCTTCAAACTTGTCCTGATCAACTGATGACATCGCAAAAAGTAAAACGAAGAAGCATAATAACAGATTCATCAAGTCACTGAATGTAGCCATCCATGCCGGCGAACCCTGCGGAGCCTCCTCTGACCTCCTGTTTCTTGCCAATATCACTCACCTCCGCCGATATCTTCTCCGCCTTCTATAAGAGCACTTCTATGCTCAGGAGATAAGAATGATTTAAGTTTTTCTTCTATAACACGCGGATTTTCACCTGCCTGAATTGACAGAATACCTTCTATCATAACTTCCTTTAACATGATTTCCATTGCATTGTTATATTTTAATTTTCCGGCTACCGGAGCACACAGCCAGTTTGCTAACACCGAACCGTATAATGTAGTAATAAGTGCTACTGACATGTTAGGACCTACAGAATTAATATCTGAAAGATTCTTAAGCATGTTAATAAGTCCGATAAGTGTTCCAATCATACCCCAGGCAGGACCCATAGCACCAAGTGCATCATAAAATCCGATAACCTTTTTATGTCTGTCCTCCGTACATATCATTTCATTTTCCATTATCGACCTTACCATCTCAGGGTCAGTACCATCAACAATAAGCAAAATACCTTTTTTCATAAAATCATCTTCAAGATTGTTTGCTGCTTCCTCAAGTGCAAGTAATCCTTCTTTTCTGGCAACATTTGATAATTCTATTATATTTTTTATGGTAACTGCATCATCAAATTTAGGCTGAATGAAGATGTTTTTGATAGATTTAAATGACTGTATGAAATCCTTTAAGCTATACTGTGCCATAACAGCAAAAATAGCACCACCAAAGGTAATAAGAGCAGACTTGTACTCTAAGAAGTTCCAAATAGCTCTAGGGCCCTCATCACCGGTAATGATACCAAATATAACCATAACCATACATACGATCATACCTATAACCGAAGCCAAATCCATATAATTTTCCACCACCCATATGTAAAATTCAGTACTAAAAACTGCTTACACTATTCTATCACATTTTTCCTAATAACACCAACAGTTTTACAACATTTTTAACAAAAAAATTGCATATTCCATTTTTATTTAACAACACATGTGTCTCTTCCGTAAATTTCTTTTTTATATTTCTTTATTTCTTTTACAAGTTCATCCGCACTTTCCCTTACTATAACCTTTGTTCCGGTAGTAAATGTAATAACCGTATCCGGTGTTTCTTCAATAAATTCTATTAATTCACAATTTATAACAAATTTCTTTCCGTTTAACCTGGTAACATTTATCATATTATCCTCCATTCCGCAGCAATTTCCATTTCTGCAAAACGGGGCGTGATAAAACACACCCCGCAATAAACCATCATATTATTATCTCTTAAGACTTAAAAGTTCCTCTATCATAGTATCTGATGTAGTTATTACCCTTGAGTTTGACTGGAAACCTCTCTGTGTAACTATCATCTTTGTAAATTCCTGTGCAAGGTCTACATTTGACATCTCAAGTACTCCGCTTGAAAATGTTCCGCCTGCAGCAGTTATAGTCTGTCCGATTCCATCGAATTCACCAGAGTTCAATGTTGCTGCATACAGATTGTCTCCCATCTTCTCAAGTCCTGCCGGATTGGCAAATGTTGCAACAGCAATCTGACCTATTACACAGTTATCACCATTGCTGTAAGCTGCAACAATCTCACCTGTAGGCTGTATACCGACACTTGTCATTGTTCCAACTTTCTTACCTGCGCCTTCACCTTTTATTCCCTTTGCCGGGTCAATACTTGTAGCAGAACCGAACTGTGTGAGTCCGCTGCAATCAAGAGTAATTGTTCTTGCATCACCGATTGTAGGCGGATTCTGTCCGTCAGGATTTTCCTCATAATATCTGTCCACATCATCCTGAGTATATGTAAATGCCATTGCATCTGTTCCGGTACCGGTTATACTCATATCAAATGAAGAATTTGTACCATCAAGTATTTTACCTGTCGTACCGTCAAATGTAAGTGTTCCTGTCATGTTTACTGTCAGATCTGTAACTACCTTTCCATTTGAGTAAACACCTGCCGCAACGATATTATATACAGGGTTTCCATTAGCATCTACTTCCGGATTTCCATCGTTATCATATGTCTTTGACAGTCTGACCTGTACATCATATTCATTTCCAAGGTTATCATACAATGATACATTGGTCGTAACATACAGTCCCTTTCCAAAGTTTGTATCTGCCGGATTAAGATTACCTGTAAGACTTGCTGAACGTGTTCCCTCCGGATCAGTATACATATATTTATCTGTATATATAGATAATGGTCTTACCATATCCGTCTGAAGATTTGCACCCGGCTTGTCTGTTACATATCCCATAACATATGAACCTGAATCTGTAACAAGATTTCCTGCCTCATCTGTTCCAAAATTTCCTGCCTTTGTAAAGTAATTAGCTCCGTTTTTGCGGACTACAAAAAAGCTGTCTCCATTTATAGCCACATCGAAAGGTCTGTTTGTTGTCTCAAATCCACCAGGATTTGTTATATCTACCGTAATACCGCTTGTAGATGCACCGAGACCTATCTGTTTTGCATTCTGTCCACCTTTTCCTGAGTTTGCATCAGGACCTGATGCACTCTGTGTTGTCTGTGAAAAAAGTTCACTAAATGTAACTCTTGAAGACTTAAATCCTACTGTATTTACATTTGCAATATTATTACCTATTACGTCCATAGCGTTCTGCTGTGATTTTAAACCTGTTACAGCAGAGTATAATGATCTCATCATAATTAAATGACCTCCTTAATCTTTGCCGTTCTCTTCCGTCTGTCGTTCGGGAAGATTCACCTCCTTAAAAGGTCCGGTGATTATATTATTACGGCTCCATCTATATTTGTATACACCTTTTCGGCACTTTCCTGCTGATTCATCGCTGTTATTATCGTGTTATTTTTAACATTTACGATAAATGCCATGTCATCCATCAGAACCAGCGACTCGTTTATTCCCTTGGCCTGTGCCTTCTTCGTTCCTTCTTCCAATCGCCTTAGCTGCTCATCCGTGAGACTTATATTTCTATCGGCCAGTCTTTCTCCTGCATGTTTCGAGAACTTAAGTTCAAGAACATCCTCAAAACTGGTTTTACTTTGAGATGATGTAACAGCCGGCTCATTTCTAAGATATCTTCCCCTGACCTGTTCAATGGAAGAAAAGCCATTGCCTATATTCATGCTATCATCTCCTGTTATACTTCTTTACCTGTTTCATTATCAGCTTCATTACCGTTCTCTTTACCGTTTCCCTTGCTGCCTTCATCAACAATCTTGTTAAGATAATCATCACTTACAACATACTCAAGATCATCTATAGAATACATTTTATCTTCAATGGAAACATATGCCTTGCCGTCTATAATCTGTACAAAATCAACTTTTCCGGCTATCTCGGCTGTAGTACTTCCATCCTCTGAATCTACTGACATTATAACCTGTTTTCCAACAAGATTAAAAGCATTCTGATTGGTCAGTGTCTGATCAACATTCTGCATAGCCTCCAGTGCTGAGAACTGTGCAAGCTGACTTATGTACTCTGTATTGTCCATCGGCTCTAACGGATCCTGATACTGCATCTGTGCTACAAGAAGCTGCAAAAATGCCTGTTTGTCAAGCGAGTCTCCTGTACTTCTCTTTTCATATGTAGGTGAAGTTTCTGCTACCACTTTACCGTCTACTATCTGTGCTGTCGATGCCATATTTACATCTCCTTTCTTTTAAGCAGAATAACTTACTGTGCTTCCCTTCTGCTCTTTTATGATTTCTTCTGCAACCTCTTCCTTTACGGCTTTAATATCCGCATTCACTGTTGAACGTGAGCTGTCTGCATGTCTGTGTTCCTGCTGATTCTCATGACCGCTGCCATTTCCATTGTTCATATCCTGCTCAAATCCATGGCTTGCTACTGTCACTTCAACATCTTCAATCTTCAACCCATGCTCTTCCATATTCTGTCTGAGCACTGCAATCTGACTTTCCACGGCTTCCTTTACCGCTTCACTCTGGGCAGCAATCTGTGCTGTTACAACACCGTTTTTTGATATTACCTGTATGCTTAATTTTCCAAGACTTTCAGGATTAAGCTGCATTTCCATTGATGACATATTTTCTGATGTCATAACCCTTATTCCGTCAAGAACCTGATTTAAGATTCTTGTAGCAAAAGATGTCTGCTGTGGTTCACCTGCAATGGCGGTACTCACTGTCTCTTTTATTGTCTGAA
>CACWRR010000011.1 GCA_902763335.1 uncultured Lachnospiraceae bacterium
GATGGACACCCTTGCTGTTCGACTATACATTTCCCACTACCTGGGCATGTTCAGGACTTTCACCCGTTAGAGCGCGCCCATGGCGCGCAAACTTAAAAATGCCATGTACCGGATTTTTCTCATCCGGTACATGGCATTTAATATTTACAATCTTACTCCATTACAACGCAAACAAACCGTATAATGGTATTGATTTTATTCCATTTTCAAATCCAATATTTTTCGCTGATACTCTTACAGCATATTCCGGCATATATTTTTTTCTATATATGCCAAGACTTCTGGCTCTTACATTGTCAGATGATTTTACTTCAATCGGAACGACTTTATCCTGCATTTGAATTACAAAATCAACCTCTGCCTGATTGTCTGAAACCCAATAATATGGCGTTATTCCTTTAGCGGACAATTCCTGTGCCACATAATTTTCAGCCAGTATTCCTCTCATCTTATCAGAAATCTGTAGATTATGAACAACATTATTTGCAGGTATTCCTACCTTCATTGATAATAATCCCACATCAGAATAATACATTTTAAACGCTAATATATCCTCATATATCTTAAGAGGCATATTTCCTTCCGTAACCCTATTACATCTGATAACCACCCCTGCATCCATAAGCCAGTTTATTGCACTCTCATAGTCCTTCGCCCGGGCACTGCTTTTTATAACAGAATACATGAATTTTGAATTTTCTTTTGCAAGTTGGGATGGCAGGCTATTATATGCTGCAATTGCTTTAACAGTATCTGCAGATGTAGAATATTTGGTCATATCCGCAATATATGCATCTGAAATATTTCCCTGAACTGCTCTCACATAATCAAAATCCCTTTTTTGTATATATCTCTCCACAGCCTCCGGATATCCTCCAACTGTCAAATATGTCCTATATATTTCCAATGCTTTATTATGCATGGCATCCGATAAAGGCTGCATATCTTTTACTGCATTTACAATAGCTTTTTTTATACTGTCTTCATTTAATGCTGTTAGGAATTCCTCAAATGTCATAGGGTACATATTAATTATATCTACCTTTCCTACCGGAAACGAAAACCCTTTTCGATTTAATGCCAGTCCCAATAAGCTGCCCGCTGCAATCAAATGATATTCATTTGCTTCCTCATTAATATATTTAAGAAAAGTTACTGCCTTTTCACATGCCTGTATCTCATCAAAAATAATTAAAGTCCTTCCCGGAATAATACTTATCCCCTTTAATATAGAAAGTTCTGTTATTATTCTTTCCGTTTTTAAATCTCTTGAAAATATGCTATTTAAATCTGCACTATTTTCAAAATTAAAATATGCAACATTATCATACTCTGCCTGACCAAATTCAAGCATACTGTATGTTTTTCCAATCTGCCTTGCCCCATAGATAATTAATGGCTTTCTAAACTCATTATCTTTCCATTTTTTTAATTGCTCATAAATTTTTCTATACACTTTTTTCACCCCGCTATCCTTTAATATACCTATTATAACATTTTAAGTGGGAATTATGCAACTCTCAGCTACATTTTTCCCACTTAAAATGTTTTTTATATTCACTTTTAATCACACGACTCTATCATTATTAATATTCCGTCTTTCATATCAGCATAAGCCACATCATCTGCCAATTCATTGCTCACACCGAGGCTAAACGTCTCTCTTAAGTTGAACTCATAATCGTTCAGCTCATATTTAAATCCTTTAAGTGTCAGACCCGTAACTTTTTCCGTAAGTGGAAGAAAGGATACATATTTTCCAAATGCCTCATCTCTTTTTATGACGGTTTTCTTATCTATCAGACGTATTCTGTTATTTTCATTTATGATTACTGCGTTACATCTGCCAAGGAACATCTGCAACGTCTGTATGTTCGCTATGGTATGGTCAAGTCTCGTACCTGTGCCGCCTATTATGATTACATCCGTACAGCCGTTATCCATAACCAGATTGAAGGCAGACTGGGTATCCGTGAAATCTTTTTCCGGATTCAGCTTTACGATCTGAACTCCAGGATTTGAGGCATATTTAGCCAATACCGTATCAGAGACCGTATCATAATCACCGACGATGTGTGTAGGCATTATTCCCATCTCATCAGCCGCTTCAAGACCGCCATCTATGGCAACTGTCATGAAAAATGTTTTATCCTTTAAGTAGTCTGTTATATATTCCTTATTTATACTTCCTCCGCTTATCAGCAGTGCTATCTTTTTCTCCTTAAACATATCTGCCAAATATCTCCTTAAATGCCTCAACATTTTTCTGTGCATCACCGTTAAATACGGCAGAACCCGCCACTATAACATTTGCACCAGCATCGATTACCTCAGTAACATTCGACTGATTAATTCCTCCGTCAACTTCTATATCCGTATCAAGTCCGCGTTTATTGATAATGTCCCTTATCTGTGCTATCTTCTCAGTTGAATTTGGAATATATGACTGTCCGCCAAATCCCGGATTCACGCTCATAATCAGTACCATATCCGTGTATTCAAGCACGTAATCTAGTACCCTGAGGGGAGTGGCGGGATTCAGAGCCACACCTGTTTTACATCCGGCATTTTTTATTGCCTGCAATGTCCTGTTAAGATGACAGCATGCCTCTGCATGAACGGTTATAATGTCCGCTCCTGCCTCTTTAAACTCATTTATATATCTGCCCGGCTCCTCTATCATCAGATGTACGTCAAATACTTTATCTGTGTATTTTCTGATAGCTTTCATAACAGGCATGCCAAATGAAATGCTGGGTACGAATTTTCCATCCATGACATCGATATGGATGTAATCTGCTCCTGCATTATCAATGGTTTTTATATCGTTTCCAAGGTTTGCAAAATCTGCCGACAATATAGACGGTGCTAAATATAACATTTTTATCCTCCATTCCAAGGTACAGCAATACGCTAATACTTCTTTCTGTTTTTTATCTCATCAAGCATCTGCAGATAGTTTTTGTATCTGCTCTCACTTATCTTTCCTTCTTCTAATGCATCTTTAACTGCACAATCAGGCTCATTTTCATGTATGCAGCCGTTAAATCTGCATTTTCCTTCATACTCCCTGAACTCAGGAAAATACCACTTAAGTTCTTCTTTCTCAAAGTCGTTTGTATACAGCGATGTAAATCCCGGAGTATCCATAATATATGTCTCATCTTCAAGATTAAATATCTCTGTATGTCTTGTAGTATTTTTTCCTCTTCCTATCTTCTCACTTATTCCGCCTGTCTCTGAATTGGCATCTGGTATAATGGCATTTAACATGGATGACTTTCCCACACCTGACGGTCCGGCAAATGCCGTTGTCTTACCTATCAGTATTCTCTTTACATCCTCAACACCGTTTCCATTTAATGTGCTGGTGAATATAACATGATAGCCCGCATTTACATAAGTATCCCTTAGTTCTATCAGTTCTTCCTCCGGTACCAGGTCAACCTTGTTAAAACATATGATGACCGGAACATCCTGCCTTTCCATCATTACCAGAAATCTGTCTAATAAGTTTATGTTAGGATCAGGTCTCATTACAGCAAAAACAACCAATGACTGATCTATATTAGCCACAGCCGGCCTAATCAACTCATTGGTTCTCTCTGCTATTTCCACTATATTTCCTATCCGCTTTTCTTCGTCTATAATGTCTATCTCTACATTATCACCTACAAGCGGCTTTATCTTTTTGTTTCTGAATATTCCTTTTGCTTTACATTCATAGATTCCACTATGTACTACATGTACATAGTAGAATCCTGCAATGCCTTTTATTATTTTACCATGCATATACTAAGTCCTAATTTTTATAAGTTGCACCATATGTGAATACAGAAGTGCCATTTACAAATATTTCAACAATAGCTGTGCCGCCTTCTTCTCTTTCCGGAAGTTCCAATGTCCATGAATCAGGCCAGTCTTCAAGGTTAGCACACATTGCCGGGAAGTCATTGTAACTTGCACCGTCAATTTCTATAGAAACCTTACCTGTGTAATTACCGTCTTCATCAGGTGTAAGCTTTGATGTTATATCACTCTTATTAATGTTTACTGATGCATTATATGCTGCTGCCTTAGTTGTCTCTCCACCGAGGCTCAATGTATAGTTGACAGTTGTTCCCGGTGCTACCTGTGTTCCGGCTGCTATACTCTGCTCGCAGATAAGTCCCTCTGCCACACTTTCACTGTGAATACTTCCTGTTGCTGAACCGAGTGTAAGTCCCTGTGCCTCAAGTAAACTTCTTGCCTCTGATTCACTGTGGTTTCTTATGTCAGGTACGGTGCTCTGTTTCTCAGGTCCGTCACTTATGACAACATTTATCGATGTTCCTGCCGGAAGTTTCTCATCCTTCTTAACATCCTGCGATATTATAAGACCTTCTGTAACCGAATCACTGTTTTTATGCTCTACTTTACCGAGTGTAAGATTAGCTGAAGACAATGTAGTTCTTGCAGCATCTTCTGTGAGTCCTACAACTGATGGTACTATGGCATCTGTTGATTTTGATGTTCCCTTGCTTACATTTATAACGATTGTATCACCATATTTAATCTGACTTGGTGGTGCCGGCTCAGTACTCATAACCGTATCCATCTCCACGCTGTCGTCTTCCTTATACTCTATATCATATGTCAGATGAAGGTTTAACTTATCAAGAATCGCTACAGCCTCATCCTTAGTCTTTCCTACAAGATCTGTAGGCATATCTACAGGCTGTGCTCCTAAACTTATCTGAATCACAACGCTTGTATTTTTCTCTATAACTTTTCCATACTCTATAGATGCAGATATAACATATCCCTCTTCTACAGTATTGCTGTTCTGGCTTTCAATCTGGTAGCCAAGGTCTGCTGCCTTGATTTTCTTGATAGCCTCTTCCTCTGTACATCCTGTAAGGTCAGGCATTTTTGTATGCTTTGCATCAAGTGTGGTCTCTTTTTCTGACTTCTTGTCTGTAGCTGATTTTCCGCCAACACCATTCTTAAATATGGAAACTGCAAGGAAAACAACAACTGCAAGTATAAGAACACCGGTAACTATACCTCCGATGGCAACTATCTTATCAAGTTTTGGATTGTCCTCTTCCTCATCTTCGATATCATCATCTATATCTTCATCCTCAGGATTGAGCGACGATATCTCTGCAGTAGTATCATCTATCATGTCCTCTTCAGGTTCTGTGCTCATTCCCGTCTCTCTTCTGATGAGTGCCACATCATCATCTGATATGATAACCGTTGACTGATTGTTCTGCTCAGGAACCATCTGTACAAAATCCTCATCAGGTGTTATGAGTGATTTCTTAAGGTCCGCAATGAGCGATGATACTTTAAGGTATCTTCTGTCCGGTTTCTTCTGTGTACATTTCTCAATTATCTTCTCAACACTTATAGGCAGATCCTCAACTATATTTTTTGCCGGTGGTATCTCTCCCTGAATGTGCTGCAATGCAATGGTTACGGTAGTATCTCCCTCAAACGGAACACTTCCGGTAATCATCTCATACAATGTTATACCAAGTGAATATATATCACTCTTTTCATCTATAAATCCGCCTCTTGCCTGCTCAGGAGAAATGTAGTGAACAGAACCCATGGCATTTGAATTGATAGTATTTGCCGATGCTGCTCTGGCGATTCCAAAATCAGTTACCTTGACTTTACCCTCTCTTGAGATGATAATGTTCTGTGGTTTAATATCCCTGTGGATAATATGATTATTGTGGGCAGCCTCTATTCCCTGTGCTACCTGTATGGCAATACTTACTGCCTCTTTGACAGAAAGCCTTCCCTTCTTCTCAATGTACTTCTTAAGTGTGATTCCCTCAACAAGCTCCATGACTATATAATGCAGTCCGTTATCTTCACCTACATCAAACACACTTACAATATTAGGATGTGCAAGTCCTGCTGCTGACTGTGCCTCAACCTTGAATTTTGAAACAAAATTTTTGTCCTCGCTGAATTCAGGTTTCAATACCTTGATAGCCACATATCTGTTCAGCTTATGACATTTCGCTTTATACACATCTGACATTCCGCCGGAACCGACTTTGTCTATTATTTCATAGCGGTCGCTAATGAACATTCCTTTTCTTAACATAATTAACCTCCATTTTGCCACTTTAAGCAAAAATATATTACTTTTCTATTATTAATATTCCGGTTTAACAAGAACAACTGCAATATTATCCTTGCCACCATTATTATTTGCCGTATCTATAAGTTTGTGGGCTGTCTCCTCAAGTTTATCCGGATTGCCCTGAATAATGATATCTCTTATATCTTCATCCTCAATCATATTTGACAGACCATCTGAACACATTAGAATTATATCGCCCTCTGAATACTCTATTTCAAAGTAATCGGCAATAAGTTCAAGATCTGCACCTACGGCTCTTGTTATAATATTCTTTTTCTCATGGGTTCTTGCACTCTTCTTGTCAAGCTCACCCATATTTACCATTTCTTCTACCAACGAGTGATCCCTTGTAATCTGATGAATATCATCATCTATCAGGTATAATCTGCTGTCACCAACGTTGGCTATGTATATGGAATCTTCTATAATAGTAGCCACTACAAGAGTAGTTCCCATACCTTTCATTTCCACATTCTCTGATGCCTTCTCTATCAGGGTCGTATTGGCAATCTTAACTGCCTCATCAATAATGGAAATCGGATTTTCTTCTCTCGAATTCCTGACTGCATCTATAAATGCTCCAACTGTGTACTTTGAAGCGAAATCTCCAGCCTTATGTCCTCCCATACCATCTGCAACTATATATAGGTTTGGAAGATTACCGACAGCTTCATCCGTTGCGAATACATAATCCTGATTCGTCCTTCTCTTTATGCCTTTGTCGGTTATCGCATATGATTTCAAGATATTACCTCCTTTTTTCCTCAGTTCTTCCCCTTCTCCTGCATATGTTCATCCCTGTAACTCTTCCTCAGCTGTCCACAGGCTCCATTTATATCTCTGCCCATTTCCCTTCTAATAGTAACATTTATCCCATGTTTTTCAAGCGTATTTTTAAAAGACTGTATAGAACTTTTGTCAGACTGTCTGAAGTCTCTCTCTTCAATGGGATTAACAGGTATAAGATTGACATGCCCCTGCATATCCTTAAGCAGTTCTGCAAGCTTTAATGCCTCAGAAACAGTATCATTCTTTCCTGATACCAGACTGTATTCAAACGTAACACGCCTCTTTGTCCTGTCAAAATAGTATCTGCATGCATCCAGAATCTGATTTATCTCATACTTATTCGCTATGGGCATAAGCTCTCTTCTGGTGTCATCATCAGATGCATGAAGGGATAATGCAAATGTAATCTGTAATCCTTCATCGGCAAGACGATATATGTTTTCTACAATGCCACATGATGATATTGTAATATTTCTTTGACTAATATGCAAGCCATTTTCATCAGTAAGCATTTTTACAAACTTTATTACATTGTCATAATTATCAAGGGGCTCCCCCGTTCCCATGAGTACAACGTTCGATACACGCTCTCCGATATCGCTCTGTATTCTGTATATTTCATCCAGCATTTCAGAGGTTTCAAGAACTCTCTCTAATCCTCCTATGGTTGATGCACAGAATCTGCATCCCATCCTGCATCCCACCTGTGTTGAAATGCATACTGAATTTCCAAATTTATATCTCATAAGCACGCTTTCGATAACGTTGCCGTCCTTAAGCCTGAACAGGTACTTACGGGTACCGTCTATCTTTGATTCAAGCATTTCCACGGTTTCAAGTGCAGTTATATAACATTTCTCTTCTAATTTTTCCCTTAATTGTTTTGAAATATTAGACATCTGTTCAAAATCCGTAACAAGCTTTACATGAAGCCACTCGTATATCTGCTTTGCCCTGAATCCTTTTTCGCCCATTTCCTCAAGCATCTGTTTTAGCTCAGTAAGTGTTAAAGACTTTATATCCGTTTTTTGTGTTATGTCCGTATCCATCATTTTTTCCTAAACCTCGCAACAAAAAATCCATCCATTCCATAATCACCGTTAAATATCTGCATATATCCGTCATTCTCCGACTCATATGAAAGCTTTTCAGGTACTTTTCCCTTAAGACTCTCCGGCTCAAAAGGGAGATTTTCTATAATCCACCTGACATTCTCATTGTTTTCCTTAAGATTCACCGTACAGGTGCTAAATACCATCACTCCACCCGGTTTCACATATTTTGAAACCGTAGAAAGTATTTTCCGCTGAACCTCAACGAGACTGTCTATGTCCTCCGGTTTTGTCTTATACTTTATGTCTGTTTTCTTTGATATGACTCCAAGTCCCGAACATGGCAGATCCGCAATCAGGTAATCTGCCTTTTCATACATTCCTTCATCATACTCTGTAGCATCCCATACCTTTGTGATTACATTTGTAAATCCGCTTCTCTTTACATTTTCATCAATCATCTTTACTTTTCCGTCGGTAAGGTCCCTCGAATACACGGTTCCGGTATTGCAGAGCATATCTGCCGCATGGATGGTCTTTCCTCCCGGTGCCGCACACACATCGATACATACCCCATCTTTTTCAGGACTGAGTGCCATTCCTGCTATGACGGAGCTCATATCCTGAATCTGAAACATTCCCTTTTGCATGCTTTTAAGCTTTGCCGGATTGTCAACATTTTTTATATAAAATACACCGGGTGTTATATCTGATTCCTTTACATCCACACCGTCATCTGTAAGACTTTTGATTAACTCTTCCCTGCTGCACACACTTTTATTCTGTCTTATGGTTATTTTCTCGTCACATACAGCATTATCAAGCATCTTAAGTGTTGTCTCCTGCCCGTATGACTGTATCCACATATCTATAATCCACTGCGGCACGGAATATTTAACTGAATAATTATCTTCACTGAAGTTTCCCTTATCCGGTTCGCGTATATAACTTCTTAACACTCCGTTTACGAATCCTTTAAGCCCTGAATAACCTTTTAAAACCGCAAGTCTTACCGATTCGTTACATGCTGCACTGTCCGGCACACTGTCCATATATTTTATCTGATAAACTCCCATTCTAATAATATTGCGAATGGCAGGTTTCATTTTCTTTACTTTGACTTTTGAGTAACAGTTGATAATATAATCAAGCTGTATTGCCTTCTCTATGGTTCCCTCAGCCAGTCTTGTAATAAATGCCCTGTCCTGTTTTGTCAGTTCACTGTATTTATCAAGATTGTCCCTCAATGAGATATGACTGAGTTTCCCCTTTTCAAAAACTTCCATAAGAATATTTAAGGCTATTTCTCTTGTGTTTATCTTCTTAGTCACGTCTTCCTCCAAATATTGCAAGTATTCTGAGTAACTGAAGTATAGATGCTGCTACTGCCGCAACGTAAGTAAGCGCTGCTGCCGTAAGTACCTTTCTCGTCTTACCCACTTCATCATCGGAGAGTATTCCGTTTGAAGTAAGAAGTTTTAATGCTCTTGCTGATGCATTAAATTCAACAGGAAGTGTAACTATCTGGAATATTAGTGCCAATGAAAAGCATATTATACCCGCATATATAAATGTCATTGAAGACCTGCTGTTAATCAGTAATCCCACAAATAACAGCGGCCATGCTATCTTTGAACTGATATTTGCCACCGGAACAATTGCAGTTCTGAGACTTAACGGTACATATCCCTTTGCATGCTGTATCGCATGTCCACATTCATGTGCCGCTACACCTATTGCTGCCACAGATGTGCTTGAATATACTGTCTCAGACAGATTCACTACCTTTGTTGACGGATTATAATGGTCAGTAAGGCTTCCTTCCACTCTCTGGACACTGACATCATATATTCCCTGACTGTTTAATATTCTCTCTGCAACCTGGGCACCTGTCATTCCACTCATGCTTCTTACTTTTGAGTATTTATTAAATGCACTTTTTACCTTTGCCGATGCTAACATCGAAATAATCATTCCTACAATAACCATCCAGTAAGTCGGATCATAGCCGAAATATATTACACCTAACATATGTTATTCCTCCATTCCTAAAACTGCATTTTCCATCTTGTATCCGCGAAGAAAATCTTCCGTATTCATTCTTTTCTTGCCCTCAAGCTGCAATTCATTTACTGCAAGTATTCCCTCTCCTGTAGAAATCCATATCTGGTCTTTTGTAATATTAACAATCTTTCCCGGTGTCTCATTTTCACCTTCTAATACATCTGCATCCCATATTTTAAGCGTCTTTCCGTTAAGTTTTGTATAGGCACTCGGCCACGGATTGAGTCCGCGGATTAGTCTTTCTATTTCTACTGCTTTTTTTGTAAAATCAATTTTTCCTAAATTTTTATCAAGCATTTTTGCATAATTTGATTTTGAATCATCCTGTTTTGTGTAGGTTACGGTTCCATCCTCGACCTTTTGTAATGTTTCAAGAATAATTTTTCCGCCACATGCCGCAAGTTTATCATGGAGACTTCCTCCGGTCTCCTTTTCATCAACAGGCACAACTTCTTTTAACATCATGTCGCCTGTATCAAGTCCTTCATCCATCTGCATTGTAGTTATTCCGGTTTCCTTTTCACCGTCTATTACAGCCCACTGTATCGGAGCTGCTCCTCTGTATTTAGGCAGAAGGGACGCATGCACATTTATACAGCCGTATTTTGGCATATGAATGATCGACGGTGGCAATATCTGTCCGAAGGCAACCACAACTATCACATCAGCATTTATATCCCGTAAAACATTCTGAAATTCTTCATCCTTTACTTTAGCCGGCTGATACACCTCTATTCCATGATTAAGCGCAGCTGTCTTAACAGGTGTATACTGCATCTCTTTTCCTCTTCCTTTTCTCTTATCCGGCTGTGTAACAACTGCCACAACTTCATGTTTTGATTCTGTCAATGCCTCAAGCACCGGAACTGCAAAATCCGGTGTTCCCATAAATACTACGCGCATCCAATCACACCTTTCTTATACTTTTAGTATATTTATTATTCAGTATCTTCCTCTTCGTAATCTTCTATATTCATAAGTCCGCCCTCGACCATATCAACGTACAGTTTGCCGTCAAGGTGGTCACATTCATGGCATATTGCTCTTGCCATAAGTTCTGTTCCCTCTACTGTATATTCTTCCATATTTTCATCAAGCGCCACTACTTTAGCATAATTCGGTCTTGTAACCTTACCAATCTTTCCCGGTACACTTAAGCATCCTTCTCCACCTGTCTGGCTTCCGGATGTCTCTACTATCTGCGGATTAATAAGAACTACAGGCCCCTCTCCTATATCGATAACGACTATTCTCTTCAACACGCCTACCTGTGGTGCAGCAAGGCCTACACCGTTAGCCTCATACATTGTATCGAGCATATCTTCTATAAGCTCTCTTGTCCTGTCGTTCATTTCCTTAACTTCCCTGCATTTTTTTGTCAACACTTCGTCGCCGATTTCACGTATATTTCTTATTGCCATCTTCTAATTCCTCGCTCTCTAATAATTATCCATCGGCATAAAGTCAAATTGTACATTCAGCTTATGTTTGTACACAGGTACCATCTCAATGTAACGCTCTATGCCATCCTTAACCCTTACCAGATTATTATAATCACTATGTTTAATATATATTACAAATCTGTATATATCGTTTATTTTGGCTACTGCTGCCTCAGTAGGTCCTATAACGTTAAGTCCGTCTATTTTACTGTTTTTTATTCTGGCTGCAATATCCGACGCTGCATTTTTCCCAAACTTCTCATCCGCAGATGTAAACAATATTGCAGCAATGTTGCTTATCGGCGGATATCCCATCATCTTTCTGTATGATATCTCATTTTTATAAAATTCTTCATAATTCTGTCCTGCCGCAGCTACTATACTGTACTCATCCGGGCTGTATGTCTGTATGACCACTTCTCCCTCATCTTCGCCTCTTCCTGCCCTTCCCGCTGCCTGCGTAATAAGCTGGAAAGTTCTCTCCGATGCTCTGTAATCTGATGCGTACAATGATAAATCTGCCGCTATAACACCTACCAGTGTCACTTTTGAAAAATCGTGACCTTTTACTATCATCTGGGTTCCCACAAGAATATCTGCCTCACCTTTTGAAAATGCGGATAATATCTTTTCGTGTCCGTCTTTTCCCGATGTAGTGTCTGTATCCATCCTCATCACTCTTGCCGACGGAAACATTTCTGATATTTTTTCCTGAACGCTTTCTGTTCCTATCCCGAATCTTCCCAGATATTTTGAACCACATTCCGGACATTTTTCGGGTTTATCTATAGTGTATCCGCAGTAATGGCATTTCATATACTCCCTGCCACTATATTTATGATATGTAAGGGAAACATCGCAATGCGGACATTTTAGCGGTTTTCCACAGGAACGGCATGACACGAATCCCGCATACCCCCGCCTGTTTACAAACAGTATGCTCTGCTGCCCTTTTGCCAGTCTGTCCTTTATAAGTTCTGTAAGTGTCCGGCTAAATATGCTTCTGTTCCCTGCCTCAAGTTCCTGCCTCAGGTCAACGACCTGAACTCTTGGAAGTTTTCTTCCGCTTACTCTTTTCTCCATCACATGGAGCATATATTCATTGGTCTGCGCCCTGTAATATGACTCCGTGGACGGTGTGGCTGAACCTAATATGACTGTGGCATCATTTAATCCGGCCCTCATTATGGCAGTTTCCCTTGCATGATACTTTGGAACCGTTTCACTCTTATATGCACCGTCATGTTCCTCATCGATTATTATCATTCCCAAATTCTCAAATGGAGTAAATAAGGCTGACCTCGGACCTATCATCACATCGATTCCACCGTTTTTTGCCCGCTTAAACTGGTCATACCTTTCACCTGCCGACATTCTTGAGTTGATTATAGATACTCTGTCACCAAATCTGCCATAAAACCTTGAGACATTCTGAAATGTAAGCGAGATTTCAGGTATAAGCATAATCACCTGCTTTCCCTTTTTTAAAACCTCCTCTATGCATTTCATATACACCTCGGTTTTTCCGCTTCCCGTCACTCCAAATATGAGATGAACCCTTTTTCCATCACTTTTATTCATCTCACCTGTTATGTCAGAAACAATCCTGTTCTGATACTCATTTAACGTGTGCTCTTTCACTCCATTTTTCATAAGCGACTGCTCGTGTATGGGATTTCTGTACACCGTATCGTATCTGATGTCCACTATTTTCATCTCTTTAAGTGCCGCTATTACAGATTTTGATATTCCCATCTCACCCGTAATCACTTTTTCCGAGATGATATTTTCCATGACGAGTCTGTTGAGCAGCTTTACTCTTGATGCCATTCTCTTATCAGAGGAAAACTTATCTATGGCAGTCTTCGCTTCCTCAATGCTGCATGCTAACTCCACATATCCGTTTCTGACCTCGCGTATCTTCCGGCTTACCGGTATAACGGTTTTCAATGCCCGGTTCATGGTAGAGCCGTAGTTTTCCTTTATCCATGCCGCCACCTCTATAAGTTGTGACTCGATTGGAATACTGTCAGGAACAATGCGGCATAGTGGTTTTATTTTTGATTCATCATATTCTGCCCTGTCCGTAATCTCCACAACATATGCATTAATGACTCTGTTGCCCTTTCCAAACGGTACTTCTACCTGTGTTCCCGGATGAATACTCTCACTCAGTTCTTCAGGAATACTATACTGAAATACTTTATCTAATTTTTCATGTGTAATGTCTACAATGACATTTGCATATTTCACTTTTATTCTCCCTGGCACCCGTTAACACAGTTATACATAAGCATTGCAATAGTCATAGGACCTACTCCGCCCGGAACAGGTGTTATTGCCGATGCCTTAGGTTCAACAGACTCAAAGTCCACATCTCCGCAAAGCTTATTATTTTCATTTCTGTGGATTCCCACATCTATAACTACGGCACCCTCTTTTACATAATCAGCCGTTATGAACTTCGGTTTTCCGACAGCAGCTACAAGAATATCTGCTCTCTTAGTTACCTCTTTAAGATTTTTTGTTCTTGAATGTGCCACAGTAACAGTACCGTTCTCACGAAGTAAAAGCATTGCCATAGGCTTTCCTACTATATTGCTTCTTCCGACAACAACACATTCCTTTCCTTCTATCTCTATATTACTTCTCTTTAAAAGCTGTATTATTCCGGCAGGTGTGCATGAGACAAAGCCTTTCTTCCCAATGGATAATGCACCCACACTCATAGGATTGAATCCGTCAACGTCCTTCTTACTGTCTATCGTCTCGATAACCTTATCTTCATTTATGTGAGAAGGAAGCGGAAGCTGGACAAGAATACCGTTTACATCATCCCTGTTATTCAGCTCTTCGATTATAGAAAGCAGCTTTTCTTCTGTTGTCTCTTCCGGAAGTTCATATGCAAGGGATTTGATTCCTATATACTCACATGCCTTTTTCTTGTTTCCAACATATACTGATGAAGCCGGATCATTTCCTACCTGTATTACAGCCAGTGTAATCTCTTTTCCATCTGCCTTGAGTTCACTTACCTGCTTTTTTAATTCATCTTTTATTTCAGCCGAAATCTTTTTTCCATCAATTAATTGTGCCATACTAATGTCTACTCCAATCTATTGTTCATTCCAATTTATTTCTTTTAATATTTCCTTAATTATCACACGCTCATCAAAAGGATGTCTCTCACCGTTTATTTCCTGATAATCCTCATGACCTTTACCGCATAAAAGAATAATGTCACCGTCTTTTGCATTTTCTATACAATATTTTATAGCTTCTTTTCTGTCAGGGATAACGACATATTCACCGTCGGTCTTACTCATTCCCACTTTTATATCCGCTATAATGTCCATGACATCTTCAAATCTGGAGTTATCAGCCGTAATTACGGATAAATCCGCATATTTTCCTGATATTTCTCCCATCTCATATCTTCTTAACTTTGAGCGGTTGCCTCCGCATCCGAACAGACACACTATTCTTCCCGGCTCATAATCACGTATGGTTGTCAGCAGACTTTCAAGACTCATTGCGTTGTGTGCATAATCTATGAGAAGATGGAATCTGTCTGATATTTTAACCGGCTCAACACGGCCTCTGACTGCAACTTTTAAAAGTCCTTCAGCTACAGCCTTCTCATCAGCTCCCAGTCTCTTTGCAAGGCAAATGGCAGCCATGGCATTGTATGCTGAAAATTTACCCGGCGTATTTACTCTTACATTTTCTTCTATAACTCCATGCAGGTCAAATTCCACACCAATAAATCCCGGAAGCACAAGATATTTCACATTTTCTGCCCTGAGATCCGCATCTTTGTCAAATCCGTATGTCTCCACATCACATGTTGCATCCTTTGTCATATCTTCCACATGTTCATCATCAATGTTGAAAATGCCGTGTCTGCACTGTTTAAACAACAGACTCTTGCAGTGTATATACTCTGCCATATCCTTATGCTCATTCTCACCGATGTGATCCGGTGAAAGGTTTGTAAATATGCCATAGTCAAATTCTATACCTGCTGTTCTGTTAAGTTTTAAAGCCTGTGATGACACTTCCATAACTACTATATCACATCCCATGTCAGCCATCTGTCTGAAATATGACTGAATATCGTATGACTCCGGTGTTGTATTGTGGGTCTGTATATATTTATCCCCCATAAACACACCTATGGTTCCGATTATTCCGACATTTTTGCCGGCACCTTCAAGAATGGATTTAATCATAAATGTAGTAGTCGTTTTACCTTTAGTACCTGTTATACCGACAACTGTCAGCTCATTCTGCGGATATCCGAAAAGTGCTGCTGCCATATATGCAAGCCCTATTCTTGTGTCTTTTAACTTAACATATGTGATACCCGGTATCATATCCACATCATGCTCCACTATTATAACCTTTGTGCCGTTTTTCACCGCACTTTCTATATAATCATGGCCGTCTGCCTGTGCGCCCGTAAGACACACAAAAGCTGTTTTATCAGTTGCCTTTCTGGAGTCATATACCACATCATCCACTTCTGCATTAACATTTCCTGCAAGCACTGCATACTCAAGTTTCTCAAGTAATTTTTCAAGTGTCATAATCACAGCCTCCGTTCCTGTTAAATCTCTATCTCACCATCAAATACATTTGTAGCCGTTCCGCGCATTATTACTCTGCCGTCGCTTAAATAAGTATCTTTAAGCTGTCCGCCTCTTATATTTATGTTGATTTCCTCATCGCGTTTACAATATCCGTTTAAAACCGCTGCTACTGTTACCGCACATGTTCCGGTTCCGCACGACATCGTCTCGCCCGAGCCTCTCTCCCACACTCTCATCTTTATGTTGTGTGAATCTGTAACTTCAACAAATTCTGTATTTATCTGCTCCGGAAACAGCTTATGATGTTCAAATAATGGTCCGATTTTCTCAAGATTAATATTGTCAATGTCCTTTGTAAATATTACCGCATGAGGATTTCCCATTGATACACATGTTATCTCGTATTCTTTACCGTCAACGTCTATTTTGCGTTTTACAAAGTCATCTCCGTCATCATCTACCGGAATTTCTCTCGGTTTAAGGATTGCCATACCCATATCAACTGCCACATATGTAACCTCACCATTTTCAACTGTAAGGTCAAGAGTCTTTATTCCGCTCTTTGTCTCAATGGTTATTTTGTCGCTGTCAACGAGACCGTGTTCATATGAATACTTTGCAACACATCTTATTCCGTTTCCGCACATCATTCCCTCAGAACCATCGGCATTATACATTGCCATTCTCACATCTGCCACCTCGGAAGGACATATAAGTATAAGTCCGTCCGAGCCGATTCCAAAATGTCTGTCGCTCACTTTTATCGCAAGCTCATTCGGGTTATCTATTTTCTGCTTAAAACAGTTTACATATACATAATCATTTCCTGTTCCGTGCATCTTTGTAAACTTTAATTTCATATTCTGCTTTACCTTTCTTAGAATAATCCTGTAATATTACCGTTCTTATCAACATCTATATTATATGCGGCAGGTTTCTTTGGCAGTCCCGGCATAGTCATTATTGCACCTGTTACTACTACTACGAATCCTGCTCCTGCTGATACATATACTTCTCTTACATTTATATCAAAGCCTTCCGGTCTTCCAAGCTTCTTCTGGTCATCTGAAAGTGAATACTGTGTCTTTGCCATACATACAGGCAGATTTCCAAATCCCATATCAGTAATCTTTGCAAGTGCCTTCTCTGCTGCCGGAGAATATTTTACACCGTCTGCTCCGTATATCTTTGTTGCTATAGTATTTATCTTATCTTTGAGTGGCATATCGTCCGGATAAATCGGTGCATAATTGCTCTCTTTTTTATCCAGTGTCTCCAATACTTTTTCTGCTAAAGCTTTTCCGCCTTCGCCACCTTTTTCCCATACTTCTGCAAGTGCAAAATCACAATTTCTCTCTTCGCAGAAGTTTCTGACATAATCTATCTCATTTTCAGTATCTGTCACAAAAGAATTAAGCGTAACTACTACCGGCACTCCGAAAAGCTGAAGATTCTCTATATGTTTCTCAAGGTTTACAATTCCTTTTTTGAGTGCTTCCATATTCTCTGTGTTTAATTCTGCCTTTGGAACTCCACCATTGTATTTTAATGCTCTTATCGTTGCCACTAAAACTACTGCATCAGGTTTTAAACCTGCCATACGGCATTTTATATCAAGGAACTTCTCTGCTCCAAGGTCTGCTCCGAATCCTGCCTCAGTGATAACATAATCAGCCATCTTAAGTGCAGTCTTAGTTGCCCTTACTGAGTTACATCCGTGTGCAATATTCGCAAAAGGACCACCGTGTACAAGTGCAGGTGTGTGTTCAAGTGTCTGAATCAGATTTGGTTTAATTGCATCCTTTAATAATGCTGCCATAGAACCGACTGCGTTAAGTTCTCCTGCCGTTACAGGTTCACCATCCACATTATATGCAACGATTATTCTTGAAAGTCTCTTCTTTAAGTCTTCCATATCATCTGCAAGGCAGAGGATTGCCATTATCTCTGATGCAACAGTGATTACAAAATGGTCTTCTCTTACATATCCGTCCATCTTTGAACCGAGTCCCACAACAATATTTCTAAGGACTCTGTCATTCATATCCTCGCATCGCTTCCATACTATCTGTCTCGTATCAATTCTGAGTTCATTTCCCTGCTGGATATGATTGTCAAGAAGTGCTGCCAAAAGGTTATTTGCTGATGTTATGGCATGAAAATCTCCCGTAAAATGAAGATTTAAATCCTCCATCGGAACAACCTGTGCGTATCCGCCACCTGCTGCTCCTCCCTTTATACCGAAACATGGCCCGAGGGACGGCTCTCTTAAAGCTATCACTGCTTTTTTATTAAGTTTTCCAAATGCCTGTCCGAGTCCGACTGTTATAGTTGTCTTTCCCTCTCCTGCCGGTGTAGGATTTATGGCTGTAACAAGTATAAGCTTACCGTCCTTATTATCCTTTATGCTCTCATAATACTCATCAGATATCTTTGCCTTGTACTTTCCGTAAAGTTCAAGATCATCCTCCTTAATACCTGCCTTTGCTGCTACTTCCTTAATCGGAAGCATCACTGCCTCCTGTGCGATTTCAATATCTGTCTTCATGATTGTCCTCCTGCATCTTTATTTTTTAAGTAATCTTCAAACTCTTCAAGAGTCATCAGTATCTTTCTTGGTTTCGTTCCCTCTTCTTCACCTACTACTCCCGCTTCGGCTAACTGATCCATTATTCTTGCTGCCCTGTTAAATCCTATTCTGTACATTCTCTGCAGCATACTGGTTGAACCCTTGCCCTTTTCTATAACAAATCTTGCCGCCTCGGCAAAGTATTCATCATACTGGTTTGCATCATCCTGATCACCACCTGCGTGTTCATCTGATACTACCGGCTGGCTTGTTATCTCTTCATTATACTCCACTTTCTCCGTATGTGAAGTTATAAATTCAACAACCGACTGTACTTCTTCATCCGATACAAATGCTCCCTGTACTCTCACAGGCTTTACATACCCTGACGGATAAAAAAGCATATCACCGTTTCCTAAAAGTTTTTCGGCACCGTTTATATCGATTATGGTTCTTGAATCGATACCCGACGATACAAGAAGTGCCACCCTCGAAGGGATGTTTGCCTTTATAAGACCGGTAACGACATCTACCGACGGTCTCTGTGTGGCAATTACAAGATGTATTCCAGCTGCTCTTGCAAGCTGTGCAAGACGGCATATGGAGCTTTCTACTTCTTTAGCCGCAACCATCATAAGATCTGCTAACTCATCTATTATTATAAGAATCTGTGGAAGTTTCTGCAACGGCGGTTCTCCTTCCGCCGGTTTCATACCGGCTATCTTGGCATTATATCCTTTCAGATCTCTTACATTGTATTCCGCAAATTTTTTATATCTGTCTGACATTTCATTTACCGCCCATGCAAGTGCTCCTGCTGCCTTTCTCGGGTCTGTAACGACCGGTGTGAGAAGATGCGGTATTCCATTGTACACACCAAATTCCACTACTTTCGGGTCCACTATGATAAGTTTGACTTCCATAGGATCTGCCCTGTAGAGTATACTCATTATAATTGAGTTGGTAAACACGGATTTTCCTGAACCGGTAGTACCTGCAATAAGCATATGGGGCATCTTTGCAATATCTGCTACTATAACGTTTCCCGCTATATCCATTCCTGCTGCAAATGCCAGTTTTGACGGATGATTCTTTAATTCATCTGATTCTATCAGGTCTCTTAAGAACACCGGTTCCCTTGTGTCATTCGGCACCTCTATTCCAACTGCCGCCTTTCCCGGAATAGGTGCTTCTATTCTTATATCTGCTGCCGCAAGATTAAGTTTTATATCATCCGTAAGAGCGGTAATCTTGCTGACCTTTGTTCCCATCTCCGGCTGTAACTCATATCTGGTAACTGAAGGTCCCCTGCTCTCATTTGTGACTGTTACATTTACACCGAAGTTCTTTAATATTTCCTGAAGTCTTAATGCTGTCTCACTAAGACCGTTTATCTTCTTCGCTGCCTTCTTTATATTACCTTTCTTAAGCAGACTGAGTGGTGGAAATTCGTATCTGAATATCTTCTTTATTCCACCCTGGTTTGCAGAACACTTTCCCGGTGCCGACGGAGCTGCCACACCCTTTGACACATCAGGAGCCTCCTGAATATTTTTATCCTGCTGCTTTAAGTCTGTACTCTTTGCTGCAGGAACTGCTGAAAATGCTTTTCTGCCCATTATTTCTTTTGCTGCTTTGCTGACCTCTATCTTTTCCTTAGGTCTGAACGGTTCATTTTCATCTCTTTTCTCTTCCGATGGCTCATGATTTACATTATCTGATGTATGTACATCTCTGTCTGCAGAAACATTTTCATTCTTTCTGACTGCATCAGATTTTGCAGGAACGTATATCTCATGCTCCACGATTCTCTTCTCTTCCACCGTCTCTTCAGGTTCCGAAGGAATATCCATAGAGTCAGGTTTATTTATCACCACTTCACGTTTTTCCTCTTTCTTCTCCTCCACCGGACCTCTGTATACACTGTGGATTTCATGAAGATTTTCATCCTGTTTATCATTTCTTACAAGCTTAACATCCGCCACTCCCGTACCTTTTCTGTTAAGCCTCTTATTCTTTTTCTTAGTCTCATTATATATGGCACTCTCTGTTTTCATCTTATCTATATTGTCCTTAGTGGCACTATAGCCTTTCTTTATACCACCGACAAAAGATTTTTCTGTTATGACAATCAGTGCTATTATCGTCATGAACAGAATAAATATTACTGCACCATACACACCTATAATACTGCACAGACCGCTTCCTATCATGCCGCCTATTACTCCGCCTCCACTTTTTTGTTCAGAGCATATTTTGTAAAACTCTTTGTCTGCGCCTCCGGTCATTATTATCTGTGCAAGAGTACACAATAATATAAGCAGCAGAACAGCCGCAAGAACCTTCGTAACTGCCTTTTCATTGTTTATATTTACCATGAGGAAAACGAAACCGAAAAATGCTGCCATAGGAACAATATATGCAAATATCCCAAATACGCCGAACATGAATGTACTTACGGCATTTCCAACTCTTCCTATTATACCAAAATTACTGAGTTCTAAAAGAACTGCAACTGCCAATGACACCCATAACTTTATCTCCATCCGCAGCTGTGCTTCCTTCTTTGATATCCTGCTTGTTGTATCTATCGGTTCCTCTATTTTTTTCTTATTCGGCAGAGACGATTTTTTTGTTTTAGGTTTCTGTGTTGTCTTTGGTTTTGGCTTTGATTTAGTTGTTTTAACTGAACCCATTACAATCCTCTCTTTTCTGTCATACCGGACTAATCTACATTATAAAGTTTGCTGCAATTGCTATTACACCTACTGCAAGACAGTAATATGAAAAATATTTAAACTTTTTCTTTTTTACAATTACAAGCATTGTTTTTATACAGATGTAACCTACCACACCTGCCACTACAGTTCCTATAAAATAATTGAAAAGTTCACCCTTTGCCAATCCGTTATCCGGTCCGAATAAATCTTTTACATCAAGAATATTGGCTCCTAATATTGCCGGAATTGACATTATAAATGTATATTTTACGGCAAAGCTCTTTTCAAATCCGCAAAACATTTCTGTTGCAATGGTCGTTCCTGAACGGGAAAGTCCCGGAAGTGTTGCTATACCCTGGGAAATACCGACTATAACAGCATCCTTAAAGCCTGCATTTTTCTCATTTTTTCTACCACTTGGCATCTCATCAGCAAGATATAACAGACATGCTGTTATAAGCAGACTCAAACCGACTACTAGAAGACTCGGATTATCCATATTAAATATCTTCTTAAATAACAGACCGATTACACCTGTAGGTATGGTTGACACGATAATTAACATTACAAATCTTCTGTATGGAGTACTTACAACTTTTATGTAACCCTTTTCCTCGTTTCCGGACTTCTTCTTAAAATATCTTCCAACATTTATACATATATCCCTTATAATCATTACGCCTTCTTTGATAAGTTCCCATATATCTTTCCAGTAAACCACGAAAACTGCCACCAATGTTCCAAAGTGGAGCATAAGATCAAATGTAAGTCCCACATCAGCCAGACCAAAAAACTTTTTAGCTATAGCCAGATGTCCCGAGCTGCTTATCGGCAAAAACTCTGCTACTCCCTGTATGACTCCCAAAATAATAGCCTGCAATAAATCCATCTTTTTCCTCTCATTCCGCCGCCATCACGACTAATATTTTTTCTTATTAAAACACATATCTTATAATATAACACATTTATGGTCACTCCGCAAACTTTCCGTTAATGTACAAAGTTTGCAAAGTGCCATTCACCTATTTTACTATCTATTTAATTATTATTCAAGTACACATGTGCTATGCCCTATCAATTCATAAAGTTTGTTAAGTGCATCACTGATACCCCCGACTTCATTTATTATCCCCTCTGAAACCGCCTCTTCACCAACAAGAACAGTACCCAGGTCCTTTGTGAGCATCCCAGTATTCATCATCATTTCTTCTATCCTCTCACTGGTTATATCTGAATGTGAGGATATAAAGTTTACTATCCTGTCCTGAATAAGCTTGAAATAATCATATGTCTGGGGAGCACTTATAAACATTCCGTTCATTCTTACAGGATGAACCACCATGGTTCCCGTAGGTACGATAAACGAATAATCTGACGATACACTTAAAGGTATACCTATGGAATGACTTCCTCCGAGCACAAGTGACACTGTCGGTTTACTGAGAGATGCAATCATCTCCGCTATGGCGAGTCCTGATTCCACGTCTCCTCCCACTGTATTTATAATAATGAGTACTCCGTCGTACTCTTCACTTTCTTCTATAGCCGCCAGTTTCGGAAGAACATGTTCATATTTTGTGGTCTTGCTGGTAGAAGGCAGCACATCATGCCCTTCAATCTCTCCTATAACAGATAATAAATGTATTTTATACCCATTTTTATTTCCTTCAAGATTTATCTGCCCTATTTTTTCTATTTTCTCATCCTGATTTCTCTCATCTGGCATAAAAGCACACACACCTTTCGATTATAATTTCTACTAAGTATGTGTGCTTCTATCATTTTTTATACATTAACGTCCACTTTATCAATTATATCAATTAATTTCGTGTACCTTTCTATTTCCCTCTCTTTATTGCCAAACTGTTCTATAACTGCTCCAAGTTCCTTGTTGATATCTTTAAGAAGGTTCTCTGCAAAGTTCTTCTTTAATTCGTCTATTCCTTCCTCAAATCTCATGACTTCACGCTCAAGCTTGTTACAGATTCCCTCTCTTACATCATATATGGTGTCTGATAACACCTTCTTGAAGTTTGACTTCATTGAGTTACTCTTAATCTCACCGGTAAATTCGGATGTGATAATCTCCTCAAATGGTGCCGTCGGAAATTCTATTGCAGGAATCTTAATATTATTCAACGTTCTTTCAACGAGAAGCTTATAATATGAAGCATCAAAATTTTCTCCAAGGGCATCAAGATTTTCTATAATAATGCTTAACAGCTTGTTTTTCAAAACCGCTATATCGAGTGATTTGTTAAATGCAAGCTCTATACATTCCTTACCATCCTCAACAAAGTTTCGTATATTCTCTATGGCATCGTATGCATCAATATACTGATATTTCTCATCATAACTGTATATTATTCTTGAGTTGGTTCCCCATGTCCACGGCTTGAACCACTTTGCAGTAGATTCCTTTCTTATCTCAAAATGAGTTGTTATTCCCTCTTTTTCCGCAACCTGAAGATACTCTCTGTTGTAAGCCCTGATTTCGCTTATAGCCTGCAGTTTATGC
The DNA here is from genome assembly GCA_902763335.1 of uncultured Lachnospiraceae bacterium. Taxonomy (GTDB): domain Bacteria; phylum Bacillota; class Clostridia; order Lachnospirales; family Lachnospiraceae; genus UBA2821. Next base: position 23,892 of record CACWRR010000011.1, read on the forward strand.
TGTTCAATCTTCTCCTTAAGTTCATTAAATACTACTTCAAGATTTACATTCATACGGTTAATCTGGGATGTAATAATCTTCTTTTCTTCTAAAAGTTTCTCCCTGTCATATGTACTTAACTGATTTATCCTGTTTTTGGCAAGTGTCTGTATTCTTATAAGTTTATCACGGAGTTCTTCCCTTGCCACCGGAATAAATGATGATGCTTTTTCTTTAAGCATCTGATCTTTCTGCTCTATCACGCCTCTGAATATGGTTCTTACTTCATCCATATTACCTATAGCCTTCATCTCATCAACCGTTACAGTGCCTTTTGAAGCTAAGTCATCGTACACCTTCTGCTCTTTCGGAGTAAGATTTTTCAATCCCTTATTTGCCATATTCTCTGCAATTGCTGAGACAAATACAGGTGACTTGAATTGCTGGATAAAATCATTGCTAACATAATAGTTATTATTCCTATATGTTGTAAATTCCTGCTCTGCATATGCACACAGCTGACGTTTTGTGTACTCCACCGCTTCCTTTAATGAATCTTTTGACCATAATGTATCTCTAAGTCCATCATCAAATCTGCTACATACAAGCACAACCTTTTTTACACCTTTTTTAGGAAGCTGTGATGCCACAAGGTCTATATCATTCTTATCAAGAAATGCGGTGGACTTACTTAAAAAGAATACTACGTCACAAAGTTCCATAAACTGTTTTGTTCTGTCTACACGAGATAAAATCGGATCATACAGTCCCGGTGTATCTACTATTGAGATATCTTCAAGTTCTTCCCTGTCCACAGATATACATACACTTTTAACCATCGGCGTATATTTACCGTTTTCGCCTACATAGTCATTTATATTTTCCATCAGCTCTTCATAACTGTCATAATATATAGACTCTTTCTGCTTCTTTATAAATTCTTCCGGTTTAAGATTCCTCTCTTCAACCATAGTAGTTATCTCATGGGCAACTTTATACTCATTTTTATGCTCATTGCCTGCTGCTGCCGCCTGAATAAGTTTCCACTCCTCATATGTAAAATATTCGATATCAAGCCTGTTTTCAGCATCATATTCTATCTTTGTAAGCACCGCTGTTTTTGGTGTGACTGCAGCCGGAAGAACATTTTTACCGTCAAACATAAGCGTATTAAGAAACGAAGATTTTCCAACCTTTACTCTTCCTATAATACCTATATTGAGTTTTCTGTCTTCCCTGAAGAAATCATCCGTCTTAGCCCTGAAACTTTTCTTTATTGACGCTATATCAAATAAATCTATCTCATTTTCAAATTCCTGGAGATTCCTGTATATATTGTCAACCTTATCAAGAAATTTTCCAAAATCTATCTCATTATCTCTGGTTCTGTTAAAAATATCCATTACAACATCCTCCTATGATAAACGATCTTTACGAAACTCTCTTATTACTTCCAGATCCTTTTCGAGATTACCTGTCTGTGCAATCCTGTTATTCTCCTCAATGCTTATATCGATATTTATATCTTCCAGTGACTTCTCAAGTGCTGCCTTCTGCTTAAGAACATCGTTTTCTATTTTCTGGTTAATCTTGGATATGTATTTGATAATCTCTCTTTCAATACTATCCGTTGTCTGCTTCGTAACCTCTGCAACTATTTCATTTGCTGCCCTATCGATTTCTAACTGCTTCTTTCTGTTATTCTTGATATTGTGTAATGTGTCCGCAGCTATTCCAACTATACCTCCTATAGCCGCAACTATAGGATTTGCCAGTGCAAAACCTACTCCCGCAAGAACCACCGGCAGCGCTGATTTTGCAACTTCCTCAGGAACGCTCTGCGATATAGCTTCCTTAACACTCTTAAATATTTCATCATCATCCGGAAACTGAATCGTTATCATTTCTGAAATATGCTTAACGTATTTTTTAAGCTTTGGCTCAAACTCAGTATTTATTCCTATTCTTACCGAACGTCTTACAACAGAATTTATCTTATCTGTTATATCATTTCCATTTTCCATCATGGCACTTATGGTCGGCAGACTTGCCTCAAGATCAGTTTTTACATGGTCTCGTATTGAGTTTATACACACTCGCGCCTGCCTCTCAAAATTATTTTTTTCTCTCTCAATTTCAACAGATATTTCCTGTATCTTCTTCTGTATTTTTTCTTTTTCCTGCTCAAGTCTTGATGAAGAAAGGCTGGCTTTATCAATTCTCTCCATAAGATATACTTCTGCATATCTTGAAGCATTTCTAAGCTGCTCTGAATATTTGTTTATAAATATTTCGCCTGTTTTTCCCTGTATCTCTATTAATATGTCTTTAAGCTCATCTACATTCACTCTGCCATATGAATCCACTGAAGCAACCGTAACATTATCCTGACCTACTATCTGTCCGACAGTTTTCTGCAACAGTTTCTTGCACTCATCAAGTTCATCATCATCAAGTCTTCTGCTCTTTGTTATAACCACATACACCGGCATATTGTAAACTTTAAGTTCTTTTAAAAATTCCACTAAACTTTCCTTAAGTACAGGGTCATCTGATGACACTACAAGCAAATATGCCAGACTGTTTGGAAGATACTGATCAATTGCCCTGTTATGTAATTCTATACTTGTGTCAAATCCCGGCAAATCCACTATATTAACTGAATGAATTTTCTTTAAAAACTCATTATCATACTCAATCTTAACAAGTTTTGTTGTCTGAACCGTAAGTCCCCTCAACGGAAGTTCATCTATTCTTCTCTCTATTATTCCTTTTTTATCATACTGGTACACATGATTTTCACCATAATATACCTCTGTGGGCACTGCTGTTTCAGGAGTAATGTCAACACTTAATAATGGTTTACCTATTATAGCATTAATCATCGAACTCTTTCCGGTACTGAAATTTCCAACTACCGGAGTATTTACGCGATATGTATCAATACTGTCTAAAATCTCCTGCGTCTCTTCCGTAGAAATATTGTATTTTTTTTGAATCTCTATCAACTTAGCAAATTTTTCTTTATACTCGTTTACATACTCCATATTTAAAGCCTCCTAAATAATGTACTTTATTATATGCCACGCGTAGACTCACCTATAATTAATTCTCCGGGAAATATTACATTTTCGTTTAACCTTTTTTTACTGTCAATCATCTGGAAAAGCATCCTTAGTGTTTCCCTTGCCATTTTTTCTACCGGCTGCCTTATTGTGGTAAAAGACGGTATATAATACTTAGTCATCTCAAGCCCGTCAAACCCTGCTATTGAGTAATCTTCCGGAACCTTTTTATTTTCGTCCCATATAGCCCTGCACGCACCTATCGCAATCGCATCAGTGATTGCAAATATTGCCGTACATTCTACATTTGATTTTAACATTTTTTTTGCAGTAATGTAACCGCTTTTAATAGAATATCTTTCATTTCCACTAGTTAATTCAAAAACCAGATTTTCATCATATTCTATACCATTCTTTATAAGTGCTTTTTTGTACCCTCTCATTCTCAACTTACCAATACTCTCATCGTCCGGTGACGCTGCAAAAATAGCTATTTTCTTATGTCCCAGACTACATAAATAATCTACTATTTTAAAACTTTCTTTTTCATCATCAACTGCTACAGACGCAAATTCTCTATGCACCATCGAATCGGTCATTCCAATTGTACTTAACACAAAAGGAACCGTAATCTTGCCAAGTTTTTCCTTCGAATGAGAAAAATACCCTCCTAGAAATACGATTCCCTTTAGTCTTTTTTCCTTTTCAATTTCCATGGCTACATCTATTTCATCCTGATTTTCATCGACTCTCTGTAACACAAACGTATATTTTTTTTCCTGTATTATCTTCTCAAATTCTGTAATCATAGGGCTGAAAAAAGAATTACCAATTCCCTTTACCAGCACGGCAATAGTTTCTGTTTCTGAACGCTTAAGATTTCTTGCACTGTTATTCGGAACATAATTATTTTCCCTGATAACATCAAGGATATGTTCTTTCGTTTCGGCACTTATTCCCGGGTTATCATTTATAGCCCGGGAAACAGTACTTACTCCAACGCCGCACATTTTTGCGATATCTTTAATTGTCACATTTTTCATGAATTATCTCTTTCATATACTTTTGTCATTTTGGAAATAAGACCAATCGTTTTCTCATCAAGTTCTCCCGGCAACATTCTCCATGTCCAGTTGCCACCTAATGTCGAAGGAGTATTTATCCTTGCCTCACTTCCAAGTCCGAGATAATCCTGCAAAGGTATAATTGCCGTATCAGAAACGCTTGCCATAGCCATTCTTACAAAATCGAGATAAATTTTATCCTTTGGTGTCCTTCTGTTGTTCATATACTCAAGAGCATACTCTCTGTCCTCTTCGCTTATGCTGTCATACCATCCGACAAGTGTATCATTATCATGTGTTCCTGTGTAAACAATGGTATTCTTCTCGTATGTGTGTGGGAGATAATTACTCTGCTCTCTTGAATCAAATGCAAACTGTATAAGTTTCATGCCCGGATATCCGGTATCCTTAACAAGTTTTTCAACGGTATCGGTAAGGTATCCTAGATCCTCTGCAATTATATTAAGTTTGCCAAGTTTATCTTCGATAGATTTAAACAAATCTATTCCCGGACCCTTTTCCCATTTTCCGTTTTTCGCTGTTTTATCTCCATACGGTATTGAATAATACTCATCAAAGCCTCTGAAATGGTCAATTCTGACTACATCATAGAGCCTGAAGCTGTATTGTACACGTCTTATCCACCACTCGTATCCTGTTTTCTTATGATAATCCCAGTCATATAAAGGATTTCCCCAAAGCTGACCGTCCGCTGCAAAGGCATCCGGAGGGCATCCTGCAACAGCAATCGGAACATTGTCACTGTTAAACTGGAAAAGTTTTGTGTCTGACCAGCAGTCAGCACTGTCAAATGCAACATATATAGGAATATCTCCAATAATTTCTATTCCTTTATCGTTGGCATATTTCTTCAATTTCATCCACTGCTCTACAAATTTGAACTGCAAGAACTCATAAAATAGTATATCATCTTCTAACTCTTCTCTGTATTCATCAAGAGCTTCTTTCTTTCGTAATCTGATGTCTTCTTCCCACTCTGTCCATGCAACGCCTTCAAATGAATCTTTTATGGCCATATATAATGCATAATCAGGAAGCCAGTCTTCGTTATCTTTTACAAATTTCTTGAATTCATCATTTTCTTCTATATTACTTCTCTCGAACGCACACCATAATAAATCGTATCGCTCTTCATAAATTTTTCCATAATCAACTGTTCTGTCATCATCACCAAAATCGCACTCATCACATTCTTCTTTTGTAAGCAGCCCTTCTTCTATAAGTTTTTCCAAATCTATAAAATAAGGATTACCTGCAAATGTCGAAAACGACTGATATGGAGAATCTCCAAAACTTGTCTGTCCCAAAGGTAATATCTGCCAAAAATGTTGATGGGCTTCACTGAGCCCATCAACAAATTCATATGCATCCTTTGAGAAACAGCCAATACCATACTCAGACGGCAGACTTGATATAGGTAATAATATACCACTTCTTCTCATCGAATCACATCCTCTTCTTAACCTTTAACTGCTCCGGCAGCAACGCCCTTTATAATATGCTTCTGGCATAATAAATAAAATACAATGATAGGAACAATCGCTATAACCAACATAGCCATGAGCCATCCAAGGTTCTTAACACCATGTGAACCTGTACATGCATCAATTGCTATAGGAATAGTCTTAACTTCGGTAGGAAGTATAAGTTTTGGTAACAGATAATCGTTCCAAATCCACATTGTCTCAAGAATAGCTACTGTTATACATGTAGGTTTAAGCATAGGTAAAACTATTCTGAAAAATGTCTGTAAAGGTGTACATCCATCAATCATGGCTGCTTCTTCTACATCGAAAGGTATCGCCTTAACAAATCCACTAAACATGAATACACACATTCCCGCTCCAAAACCTACATATAGGACTATCAGGCCCGGAACACTGTTAAGATGTAACATATTTGCAATACTTGACATTGTGTACATAACCATCTGGAATGGTACAACCATTGAAAATACGAATAAGAAATATATAACTGTTGTATATTTTGTCTTTACTCTTGTTATAAACCAAGCTGCCATAGATGTAAGCAGTACAAGGCATATTACCGCAAATACTGTAATAAGTACTGAATTGATAATTGCTGAACGCATTCCTACTTTTTCAGCACCTTCTACATAGTTGCTCCATCCTGTGAAAGAATCCTTTGTAAGTAACTCAAATGCCATTCCCTTACCTTCTCTGATGGCAAGTTTCTTTTTAAATGAGTTCATAACAATAAGGAATATAGGTGTAAGCCATGCTATTGACAATACAACCATAATGCAAAATGTCACTACTGTCGATATTGTTGCCATAAGCTTTGCACTCTTAGGATTTACTTCCTTCTGAGGTTTTGCAGTTGTGGCATTAACGCTTTTGGCTAATTCATCTATTTCATTCTGATTAATATCGCTCATTACTGTTCAACCTCCTTGCTTCTTGTTAATCTAAGCTGTAAAAATGTTATTACGGCTACAAGCAGGAAGAATATTACTGCTTTTGCCTGACCTGTTCCTTCTGCAAACTCATCTACTGAATGATTGTAAAATGTATCATATATATCCATTGCTACAAGATTGGTTTTAGTTGAAAATCCGTTTAAAGCGTAGTTCTGATCATATAATTTAAATAAGTTAGATATTGAAAGGAACATACATATTGTTATTGAAGGCATAACTAACGGTAAAGTTATCTTTCCTAAAATCTGAATAGGTTTTGCCCCGTCAATTCTTGCTGCTTCAAGTACATCCTCCGGTATATTCTGTATTCCGGCAATGTAAATAATCATCATGTATCCCATAAGCTGCCAGCTCATTACAATGAGCAGCCCCCAGAATCCGTAATTAGCTCCACTGTATCCAAAAACGTGTCCTAAAAACTTCTGGCAGAAAGTATCGAGAATTTCTTTCCAGATATATCCTAATACAATACCGCCGATAAGGTTAGGCATAAAGAATATAGTACGGAATACATTTGTTCCCGGTAATTTTTTTGTTAAAAAATATGCAAGTAAAAATGCACCAACATTTATTATGATTACACCTAATATTGTAAACTTAGTTGTTCTAAGTAATGTGTCAACAAATGTTGCATCTTTTGCTGTAAAAATTTTAATATAATTTGTAAATCCAACCCATGTAGCATCCTTAACCGTTTTAAATTTGCAGAATGACAGATATAATCCCATTATAAATGGTGCTATAAAAGCCAATGTAAATGCTAACAATGTCGGCAGAACAAATATAGGAAAATATTTCCTGTAAGACTTTGTATTCATAGTTCACCTCATTTTAATAAATAGCATGTCAAGTTCTGAAAAAAAAAGTGAGCAAAGTTAAAAACCGCACTCACTTGTTTTTTTAGTATTCCCTGCATAACGCAGGGAATACGGTATATCGAGTTAAAATAACATCAGATATTTTATTCTGCTGAAGCTGAAGCTTTCTCAGAAGCCCACTGCTCTTTAGCGTTCTTAATAACTGTATCCCAGTCTAATGAACCTTCAGCATACTTTAAGAGATCCTCACCTAAAGCATTCTTCCAAGCCTGTCCAGGGAATGTTGTAAAGTTCCATGTAACTGTTGTTGTTTCACTGTTAGCAGAATCTGCAAGACCCTGTTTTACAAGTGGATCATCAGGAGTATCTGCTCCCTCGAATGGAGAGATGAATCCTAAATCATCTTTAACATAAGCTTTTCCTGTATCACTTGTATATAACCATGTGAAGAACTTATCTGTAGCTTCTCTGTCAGCGTCAGATGCTTTTGCATTGTATGCAAGGAAGTTCTCTGTTCCTGCACAAAGACCCTGTGACTCTTCACCTTCTACACCTGTGTAAATTGGCATGAAGTAAACATCATCTGCTTTTACAGTACATCCGTCTGTACCAGATATCTGTCCCCATCCCCAGTTACCGTTCTGAACGATAGCACACTCGCCAAGTGCGAACTCAGCCATTGCCTCGTCAACGCTTCCGCTTGAAGCTGCTTCACGTGAAACTGTAGCATAGTCAAGATATAAGTCTAAGATATTCTTGTAGTTATCTGCATATGTGAAATCAAGTTCATCTTTGTCAGATACACCATCAGCTTTGTACTCATAGTAGATAGGTACATTTGCAAGATGTGTCTGGATTCTCCAGTTGTTATCAGAGTTAAGTGCTGGCTCTGAGAATACACCTGAAATTCCAAGGTCATCTTTGTGTTTGTCCATATCTTTTACAACTGCTGAAAGTTTCTCGAAGTTGTTGATGTCTTCGATAGATTTGCATCCTGTATCAGCAATTCCGTCTAATGCGAAGTAATCAGCAAAGATTGTCTTGTTGCAGATAAGGCCATAATACTCTGTTGCCATAGGAACACCGAATACGCCTTCATCTGTGCTTACTGTACCGTTCTTGTCTACAAGGTTGCTGTAAAGCTCTGTGTCAGACATATCAGCACAATAATCTTTCCATGAGTTGTATCCGACAGGTCCATTGATAATGAAAGCTGTAGGAGCATCAGACTTAGCCATCTCAGCCTTTAATGTTGACTCATACTGGTTGTTAGCTGCTGTAACTACCTTACAAGAAATTCCTTCTTCTTCTGTGAACTTCTCAGCTATCTCGTTGAAAGCTTCTTCTGCTTCAGGTTTGAAGTTAAGGAAGTATACAGATCCTTCTGAGCTGTCTCCCTTGTTGCTTTCCTGTTTCTTATCGCTTCCGCTGTCTTTCTTTGTGTCCTTGCTATCAGAACCACAGCCTGCGAATACTGTTGCTGCCATAGCAACGCAAAGTGTTAAACTTAATAATTTCTTCTTCATTAATCGTACCTCTCCTTCTTTAATGAATTTATTTTGGGGTCATCCGCATTACCTTCGGTAACGTTTCCAATAACCATGTACTGATAATAGCACATTTAAACAATTTTTGCAACATATTTTAAAAAACTTCTCATTTTTTTGTGCTTTTTTCCCAAAGAATGGAAAAAGTGCAAAAATTTATAGATAATTTTTTGCACTTTTAGCACCATCATTTGTTAATTTTGCACATTCTTCTCAAAAATGTCATCGTCCGGACTAAATTCTGTTTCCATATCTCGATACAATATCATTATATGCCATTTCACCGCCAAATATGTCCAACGCACTTCCAATAGTAAAATCAAGTTTTCCATTTCCGTACTTTTCAAGCTCACTTATATCCTCAAAGCTTGATATTCCGCCGGCATATGTGACAGGTATGCCATTCCATCCTCCCAGAGTCTCTGCCAGTCCTTTTTCTATTCCGGACGCCTTTCCCTCTACATCCACAGCATGAATCAGAAATTCATCACAATATCCCGCAAGTTCGTCAAGTACTTTATCCGTTATATATACTTCCGTAAAATTCTGCCATCTGTCTGTAACAATATAATATTTGTTATCCTTCTTCCTGCAGCTTAAATCCAGTACAAGATTGTCCTTCCCTACAGTATTGCTGATATTACTGAGATTTTCATAGTCTATTTTTCCATTTTTAAAAACATACGAAGTCACTATTACATGCGATGCACCATTTTCTAAAAAGAATTTTGCATTGTCGGCATTTATTCCCCCGCCTATCTGCATGCCTTTATAATAGGTTCCAAGAGCCATTACCGCTGCCCTTTTGGTAGCCTCAAAGTACTCGGAGCCGGCTGAATTAAGTCTTATTATATGTCCTCCCGTAAGTCCATCCCTTTTATACATTTGTGCATAATACGAACTGTCCTTCTCCGACACGTAATTCTCCACAGCTTTATCATTCTCATCCTTGAGACTTGAACCAACTATCTGTTTAACTTTGCCATTATGTATATCTATACACGGTCTGAACTTCATTATTCTATCTCCATTCTAATATTTATTAAGCTTTTAATGCCTGCTCTATGTCTGCTATGATATCATCAACATTTTCTATACCTACTGATAATCTGATAAGGTCAGGCTGAACTCCCGCCTCTATAAGCTGTTCTTCCGTAAGCTGTCTGTGCGTATGACTTGCCGGATGAAGCACCGATGTTCTGGCATCTGCCACATGTGTAACTATAGCTGCAAGCCTAAGATTGTCCATAAATCTTATTGCTCTGTCTCTTCCACCCTTTAATCCGAATGATATAACGCCACAGCTTCCATTTGGCATATATTTCCCGGCAAGCTTATGATACTTATTATCTTCAAGGCCACAATAATTAACCCATGAAACCTCATCATTATTATTAAGATACTCTGCTACCTTCTGTGCATTTTCACAGTGTCTCGCCACTCTTAAATGAAGTGTTTCAAGTCCCACATTAAGAAGGAACGCATTCTGTGGTGACTGTATTGAACCTAAGTCTCTCATAAGCTGTACTGTAGCCTTTGTGATATATGCAAGTTTTCCAAACTTCTGTGTATATACTATTCCATGATATGACTCATCAGGCTGTGTGAGTCCGTGGAATTTATCACCATATTTTTCCCAGTCAAAATTTCCACTGTCAACAACACATCCGCCGACAGCCATTGCATGTCCGTCCATATATTTGGTCGTAGAATGTGTAACTATATCTGCTCCCCACTCAAAAGGTCTGCAGTTAATAGGTGTTGCAAATGTATTATCTACTATAAGAGGTACTCCGTGGCTGTGGGCTATACATGCAAATTTCTCTATATCAAGCACTACAAGCGACGGATTTGATATTGTTTCAGCAAATAAGGCTTTGGTATTTGGTTTAAATGCTGCATTTATCTCTTCGTCAGATGCATCCGGATCTATAAATGTTACATCTATACCAAGCTTTTTCATCGTAACCGCAAACAAATTGAATGTTCCACCATATATAGGTGCAAAACTTACAATGTGGTCTCCTGCCTCACATATGTTAAATACAGCATAAAAATTTGCTGCCTGCCCTGATGATGTAAGCATGGCTCCTACTCCGCCCTCAAGTTCGGCAATTTTAGCTGCCACCGCATCATTTGTAGGATTCTGAAGTCTTGTGTAAAAATATCCTGCATCCTCTAAATCAAACAGTCTTCCCATCTGGTCACTTGTCTCATATTTAAATGTGGTACTCTGATATATAGGCAATACCCTCGGCTCACCTTTTTTTGGCTCCCATCCTGCCTGAACGCATATTGTTTCTGGTTTTCTTTTTCCTGTCATTTTTCATTTTCCTCTCTTTAATCTTTAATATTTAAAAGCCCCGGCGCCTGCTATATGACGCCAGAGCTCCTAATCTTCATATTTAACTCCGATATTATTTTACATCTTTCATGCTAAAACTTATTCTGCCCATCTTATCTTTACCAAGGCAAACAACCTTAACTGTATCACCAAGTGTAAGCACATCCTCAACTCTGTTTATTCTCTCTTTGGAAATCTTTGAAATGTGAACCATTCCTTCTTTTCCCGGAGCAAATTCGATAAATGCACCGAATTCTTTTATACTTACTACTTTTCCTTCAAAAACCTGACCTTCTTCAAAGTCAGTAACTATAATCTGTATCATCTTAACTGCTTCCGCAATCTTATCCTTATCCTGTCCGCATACAGATACAGCACCTTCATCAGTTATGTCAATCTTAACGCCTGTCTGCTCGATAATAGCATTTATAACTTTACCCTTCTGTCCGACAACATCACCTATCTTAGAAGGATCAATCTTTATCTGGACAATCTTAGGTGCAAACTCACCTACTTCTTTTCTAGGCTCTGCGATACATGGTTTCATAATCTCATCAAGAATATACTCTCTTGCCTCGAAAGTTCTCTGTATAGCCTCTTCAACTATAGGTCTTGTAAGACCATGAATCTTGATATCCATCTGGATTGCAGTTATTCCGTCATGTGTACCTGCTACCTTAAAGTCCATATCTCCGAAGAAATCCTCAAGACCCTGAATATCTGTAAGAACAATATAATCATCATCTGTCTCACCTGTAACAAGACCACATGATATTCCGGCTACCGGTTTCTTAATAGGTACACCTGCTGCCATAAGTGACATTGTAGAAGCACATATAGAAGCCTGCGATGTTGAACCGTTTGACTCGAATGTTTCTGAAACTGTACGGATAGCATATGGGAACTCTTCCTCACTAGGAATAACAGGAACAAGCGCTCTCTCTGCCAAAGCTCCATGTCCGATTTCACGTCTTCCCGGTCCTCTTGAAACTTTTGTCTCACCAACTGAATACGAAGGGAAGTTATAATGATGCATATATCTCTTACTTACAACATTCTCATCAAGTCCGTCTATCTTCTGAATCTCAGATAATGGTGCAAGAGTTGTTACAGTACATATCTGTGTCTGTCCTCTTGTGAACATTGCAGAACCGTGTACTCTAGGGATGATATCAACCTCTGCTGCAAGCGGTCTTATCTGTTTGATATCTCTTCCGTCAGGACGCTTGTGGTCTTTCAATATCATCTTTCTTACAGTCTTTTTCTGATACTGGTATACTGCCTCACCTATAAGCGGAAGCCACTCTTCATTCTCTGCAAAAGCTTCCTCAAATTTTTCGGTAATGTTCTTTATATTTTCTTCTCTGACCTGTTTTACGTCAGTAAATACAGCTTCTTCCATTTCCTCAGGTGAAACTATCTCTTTCATTGCTGCAAACATTTCCTCAGGAATTGCACAGCTTTCGTATTCAAATTTCTCTTTTCCTACTTCTGATACTATCTTCTCTATAAATTCAATTATAGTCTGGTTGATGTCATGACACTTGTATATTGCCGCAAGCATTTTGTCATTAGGAATCTCGTTTGCTCCTGCCTCAATCATGATAACCTTCTGCTTTGTAGATGCAACAGTAAGCTTTAAGTCTCCGTCATCCCACTGTTTCTGTGAAGGATTGACAATAAATTCTCCATCTATCATTCCCATCTGTGTCATTGCACATGGTCCGTCAAAAGGAATGTCAGATATACATGTTGCTATTGCAGAACCGAGCATTGCAACAAGCTCAGGACGGCACTCAGGATCAACAGACATTACCATATTGTTCAGAGTAACATCATTTCTGAAATCCTTCGGAAAAAGCGGACGCATAGGTCTGTCTATAACTCGCGAAGTAAGTACTGCATTCTCAGATGCCTTACCTTCTCTTTTATTAAATCCACCCGGTATCTTTCCTACCGAATATAATTTTTCTTCATATTCAACACTTAACGGGAAGAAGTCAACACCGTCCCTCGGTTTATCTGATGCTGTAGCAGTAGAAAGTACTACTGTATCGCCATAATGCATAAATGCTGTTCCATTTGCCTGTGCACCTACTCTTCCGACATCTACTCTCAGTGTCCTGCCTGCAAGTTCCATAGAATAAGTCTTGTACATTTTTCTCCTCATTTCTGTGCTGCCATTCTTTTTCAATCAGCAAAGTATATACGGAACACAAATTCACGGTGCAGCACAAACGTAAATCTGAATCACCTCCGAAACCACTGAAAAAAACACATAATTCAATATATCCTTTTCAGTGTTCTCGGCAACTCCCCGTATCATACTAAAAAGGGGCGAAAATCCGCCCCAAAACAAAGTTATTATTTTCTTAATCCTAATCTTTCGATTAACTTACGGTATCCTTCAAGATCTGTCTTCTTAAGGTAAGCAAGCAAACCTCTTCTCTGTCCTACAAGCTTAAGCATACCTCTTCTTGAATGATGATCCTTCTGATGAACCTTTAAATGCTCTGTAAGCTCTCTGATTCTCTCTGTAAGAATCGCAATCTGTACCTCTGGAGATCCTGTATCTTCAGGTGTTCTTCCATAAGCTTTGATAATCTCTGTTTTCTTTTCCTTTGAAATCATTTTAAATTCCTCCTGATAAATTAAATATATGCCGTATACTTCAGAAACAGGTTGGAGTATCCCGTATCCGAGTATCGGTTGTGGTCAAAACCTTGTTAATTATATCACATAGTTTCTCAGTATGTCAATACAAACATACCTCTGACATCTTTTTCTATCCTGCTATTCTGACTGCACATGTAGGTGTCATAAAGTAAGCATTTCCGATACATATACCTGTACGTTCCGTACTTGCATGTATAATCTGACCGCCGCCTATATACATTGCCACATGTCCGATTGAACCGCCATAACTGTAAAACAGTAAATCTCCCGGCTGAATCTCTGATAAGCTTACTCTTGTTCCGTTTCCTGACTGTGCTGCTGATGTTCTGCTTAATGAATATCCGAAATGCTCATATATTCTCATTGTAAATCCTGAACAGTCACATCCGTTTGTAAGGCTCGTTCCTCCCCATACATATGGGTTACCGAGAAACTGCTTTGCATATTCAACAACGCTGATACCTGTAGATTCTGATGCCTCTTCTGCCTGTGCATTCAGTTCTTCAAGTGTAACACCCTTTGGTAATGTATTGTGTACTGTAACATAATCAGCACTGACATATCCTGTAGTACCTGTTATATTTACCTGTACCCATCCGTCAAGTACTGCTGCCACCTCAAGTTCCTCATTCTGAGCAACCCTGTTAAGAATTGCAGATTCTGTACTAGGCTGCTCACGCACCATAAGCTTATCTGCATTTACAGTTGCCACTGTAGCAAGTGCTTCTTTCGCCCTCTCATTTGCCGCATCTCCCGTAAGAAGAAATTCGGCACTGACATATCCCGTAACATCGCCTGATGATATCTTATACCATCCGTCAAGTGTCTCAAGGATTTCACATCCCGCATTCATAGGAAGCTTTCCAAGAAGTGATGCGTCTGTGGAAGGTGTCTCACGCACATTAAGATAGTTAGTAACATTAGCCACACCGAGATTAGTATATCCCTCAACTACAGATGTCTGAGGTTCCTGAGTTTCCTGAGTTGTCGCCTCTGTCTCTTCTGTTTCCTCAGGAGCAAGCTTTAATATCTTCTCTATTCCTGATACTGTAGCAGTATCTTTCACGACATCTCCCGAAACGTAATATTTGCCAAACGCTGTAGCTATCCCTGCCATTCCTACGGAAGTCTCCGTAGTAGTATCATCTGACTTACCTGACACTGATGCTTTATTAATATCCTCTATGGCAAATCTCACACCTGCAAAAGCTGTATTGTTATTCACATTATCCGCATATGCACTGACCGGTGCAGCCAGAATTGCGGCTGCTACACCAAAGGCAGCCACAGGAGCTGTATACTTCTTCATAATAAAACGTATCCTTTCAAAATTTTCTGTTCTCATATCAAAAATTAATATTTTATTTCGATTGTTACAAATATGTTACATTTATTACAAACTTATTATAACACAGTAAAAAAATGTGTCAAGGACACATTTTTTGTAGATTCTGTGACGCAGTTTTTACATCCTTTGATATCTGCTCCTTAAGCTGCAAAATATTATCAAACTTTTTCTCGCCACGTATACGCATAACAAATTTTACTGTTGCTGTCTTTCCATAAAGATTTTCATCGCATCCTAAAAGGTGTGTTTCAGTCTTTATGCTCTTCTCATCTGTCACCGTAGGATTTGAACCTATATTGGTGACCCCTGCATATCTTCTTCCGTCGATAAGTGTTTCCGTTGCATACACTCCGGAAGCCGGCAGTATCTTCTTTTCATCAGTTTTAAGATTTATGGTAGGAAAATCTATCGTTCTTCCTATCTTCTTTCCTTCTATAATAGTACCACTGAGAGAATATTTTCTGCCAAGCATGGCTGCCGCCCTGCTTACATCTCCGTCGTTTATGCATTTTTTAATATATGTTGAACTGATTTCATTTCCTTCATAAGTTATCTTATTTTTTATATCGAGACTGTCATCCGGAAACATTTTTCTGAGTGTATCAACATTTCCCATCCGGTTCTTTCCAAAACCAAAATCCTCACCTACAACGATTTTCTTTGCATCAAGTTTTCTTATAAGAACTTCACGAACAAAATCCTCCGCATCCATATGCATCGTCTCGCTGTCAAAAGGATATTCCACAATAACTTCTATTCCTGCCTGCCTGCACAATTCATACTTTTCTTCACGGGTAAGAAGATATCCTGTCGCACCTTTCTTTACCATCTCATAAGGAGAAGTATCAAAAGTGAACAAAACCGGGACAAACCCCATATTTTTATATGCTGTTACAGTTTTCACTAGACTCATATGACCTCTGTGCATACCGTCAAATTTTCCAAGTGTAATAGCAGTATTTTCAAATTTGAATTCTTTAGTTTCTCTTACCAGTTTCATTGCTGCCTCCAGTCAGAAACATTTTCACGGGAACGTACTTCTTTTCATTTCTATTATATCTGTATATTCCGATGAAGAAATTATCTTCATCATACACTCTCACCTCTTCACCGTCTTTTGCATCCGTACGGTTCAGAACATTCGGCGGTGAGAATTTATTTCCATTGTAAATAAGAACATTATATTCTTTTTTCACTATGCATTTCTGATACTTTTCAAAAACACCGTCTATCGGTTTCATTATATCCGATATTCTTCCGTCATCGACGTATTTCTTTACATCATCGATTTTTATACTGTCATTTATCTCAAACTGACCGGATTTAATCCTCAAAAGTTCTTCCATACATCCGCCTACTCCTAAAGTTTCGCCGATATCATGGCACAAGGTTCTGATGTATGTTCCCTTCGAGCAGTTCACGGTCATGGTAACCCGCGGAAGGCTTATATCCTTAATCTCAATAGAATGAATATATACTTTTCTCGCCTTTCGCTCTACCTCTATCCCGCTCCTTGCCAGCTCGTACAGTTTCTTTCCGTTCACCTTGAGTGCTGAATACATAGGTGGAACCTGCATATATTCTCCGACAAACGAATTTATCACTTCAGTGACCTTTTCTGTTGTAATATCTTCGCCCAGTTCACTTTCACTGAGTACACTTCCGGTAATATCCTGGGTATCCGTTGTTTTTCCAAGTAACATTACCGTCTCGTACGCCTTATCTTTATCCGTAAGCATATCACACAGTTTTGTAGCTCTTCCGACACACACTGGAAGAACCCCCTGTGCATCTGGATCAAGCGTTCCGGTATGCCCTATTTTTTTAGTCTTTAAGATACCCCTCAGCTTTGCAACCACATCATGTGAAGTATATCCCTTTTCCTTATAAATATTAAGTATTCCATCCATACCGGACTTATCCTTTCCTTAACTCAACTGCTTTGCCAACTGTTCAGATATATTATTTATAACGTCATACAGAGTGCCTTTCATATTAAATCCTGCTGCCCTTATATGACCACCGCCGCCAAAATATGTAGCAATCGCACTGACATCAACCACTTCGTTTGATCTCATGCTTACCTTAAATTCCATTTCACCGGTCTCATACATAAATATTGCACATTCGACACCTTTTGTTATTCTGAGCTGTTCAACTATTCCGTCTAAATCCTTATAGGAAATATTATAAAAGTCCATTTCCCTCTGTGTTACGACAGAGAATATACATTTTTCATCGAAAAACAGTACACTCTCAAGCAAAGCTCTTCCAAGTATCTGGTTCTGAACATAGGTTTTTGTGTAGAAAGTATTATCGATAATACTCGTAAAAGGAATACCTTTTTCCATAAGTTTTCCCGCTATGTTCATAGTCTGTGCCGACGTATTTGAATACTTAAAGGCTCCTGAATCATGGACTATTCCCATGTACAACGCCTCTGAAATATGGTTATCTATCCTGTCCTCATCCATAAGTCCATACAATACTTCGCAGGTCGAACTTGCCTTTGGAAAAACAATGTTTTCCATCGCATATTTCTCATTGCTGATATGATGATCTATACAGATAGTCTCCTTTGCATTGTTAAACATATCCGTAAACTCACCCAGCCTGTCAAGTGAGCTGGAATCAAGCATAATAAAAAGATCATATATTTTGTCTGTTTTATCATGCTTCACTTCATCTGAATATCTTATAAAATTGAATTTATCCGAAAAGCTCTGCAAATATACGTCCACATCAACAGACGGATAATTGTTCTTTATATAATTATACACGCCAAGACACGAACCGATGCAGTCACCGTCAGGACGTATATGTCCCGACACTGCAACAGATGACTTTCCTTTTAACACATCATCAAGTTTTGCCATTTAATTCTCCTCTTGCTCCTCATTAACCTCGTCAATAAGCTTTGACATATTTACACCATATTCTATGGACTGGTCTATTATAAACTTTATCTCCGGTGTATTTCTAAGGTTAATTCTTTTTGCAAGCTGTTTTCTTATATATCCCTCTGCGCTGTTTAAGCCCTCGAGTGTACTCTTCTGCGATTCTTTATCACCAAGTACGCTTATATATGCTTTACATGTTTTAAGATCCGGTGCAACCTCTGCCGCAACAACGCTTGTTATCTCATTAATTCTCGGGTCCTTTATTTCTTCCCTTATAATTTTACTCAGTTCGTGCTGAACCTCTGTATTTATACGGGTATTTTTTATACTGTTTTTTCTCATCGTGGCACTTCCTCCATCACATAAGCTTCTACGATATCGCCTTCCTTGATTTCATTGAATTTCTCAAATACAAGACCACATTCGTATCCTGCTCTGACTTCTTTTACATCATCTTTAAATCTCTTAAGTGAAGCAAGCGGTCCGTCAAATATCTGGTTGCCCTCTCTTGTGATACGCACGCTACATCCTCTTCTGAACTCACCGTCTAATACATACGAACCACCAATCATGCCGACTCCTGATGCCTTGAATATCTGTCTTATCTCAGCATGACCGATTACCTTCTCCTCAAATACAGGATCAAGCATACCCTTCATGGCAGCTTCAACATCCTCTATAGCCTGATATATTACTCTGTAAAGTCTTACATCAACACCTTCACGCTCTGAAATTTCCTTAGCTGTGTTGTCAGGTCTTACGTTAAATCCGATAATAATGGCATTTGATGCAGATGCAAGTATTACGTCTGATTCATTAATTGCACCGACACCGCCATGGATGATTTTGACAACAACTTCATCATTTGAAAGCTTTTCAAGACTCTGGCGTACTGCCTCCACTGAACCCTGTACATCAGCTTTTACGATGATGTTGAGTTCCTTGACATCTCCTGCCTGAATCTGATCAAATAAATCATCAAGAGACATTCTTGCCTTTGCTCTGGCTGTCTCTAAGAGTTTTTCTCTTCCCTCTGATATGAATGTATTTGCAAAGTTTCTTGCCTCTTTCTCTCCGTCCATTGCAACCATTATCTCGCCTGCATTCGGCACACCGTTAAGTCCTAGTATCTCTACAGGTGTAGAAGGTCCTGCCTCCTTTAATTTGCGTCCCTTGTCATCTATCATGGCTCTTACTTTACCATAGTATGAACCTATGGCAACAGGCTCTCCGACTTTTAATGTTCCCTTCTGTACAAGTACAGTTGCAACAGGTCCTCTTCCCTTATCAAGCTGTGCCTCTATTACCACACCTCTTGCTTTTCTCTTCGGATTTGCCTTAAGTTCGCTTACTTCTGCTGTGAGAAGAATCATCTCAAGTAATGAATCTATACCTTCCTTTGTATGTGCTGATACAGGTACAAATATTGTGTCACCGCCCCAGTCTTCCGGTACAAGTTCATATTCAGAAAGTTCCTGCTTTACCCTGTCAATATTTGCACTAGGTTTATCTATTTTATTTATTGCAACTATAATGCTTATTCCCGCTGCCTTGGCATGGTTTATAGCCTCTACTGTCTGTGGCATAACACCGTCATCTGCCGCTACAACAAGGATTGCGATATCTGTAGACTGTGCTCCACGCATTCTCATGGCAGTAAACGCTTCATGTCCCGGTGTATCAAGAAATGTAATCTTCTGTCCGTTTACATTAACTACATAAGCACCTATATGCTGTGTGATTCCGCCTGCCTCTCTGTCTATAACATGTGTCTCTCTGATAGCATCAAGAAGTGATGTTTTACCGTGGTCAACGTGACCCATAACACATACTACAGGAGGACGCTGAACCATATCCTTCTCATCCTCTTCTTCCTCTTTAAGCAGTTCTTCGATAACATCCACTCTTTCCTGTTTCTCTGCTATAATATCGAATTCAAGAGCTATTTCCTCTGCTGTTTCAAAATCAATTTCCTGATTTATGGTAACCATCTTGCCCTGCATGAAAAGTTTCTTTACAAGTGCTGACGGCTGCATCTTCATCTTGTCTGCAAGTTCCTTAATTGTAATAATCTCAGGGATTGAAATTACTCCTGTATCCTCTTCCTCTTTAACAGGCTCCTGTTTTACCGGCTGCTGAAATGCACCAGGTCTGTTCGGATCTTTCTTTACATTATTATTTCCCTGTGGATTTTTGTTTCCCTTATTAAATTTGTTTTTCTTTCTGTTGTTCTGGTTGTCGTTTTTCTTTTTATCATTGCCACCGTTACTGTTCTGTGGATTATATACCTGACTTATGTGTTTCTTTCCGCCATTATTTTTCTGGCTGTTGTTCTGTCCATTATTCTGGTTATTTTTCTGATTATTATTCTGAGGTCTGTCATTCTTCTGCTGTTTCTTTTCACTGACTTTCTTATCTTTAGCCTCATTTTTGTTCTGATTGTTATTATGAGCTGTATTTTTTTCTTCCTTATTATCTTTGCTGTCGTTCTTTTTATCATTCACGTTCAATGCATTTTTTACAATCTCGACTGCCTTTTCATCCAAAGAACTCATATGGCTCTTTACCTCTATACCATGCTCCGATAATATCTTTTTAATTTCTTTAGTATCTTTATTTATCTGTTTTGCCAGTTCATGCACTCTGATATTTGCCATCTGACTACCTCCATTTTTCTATATATTCATATTCTTAAGTTCCTGTTCTATATTTTTTGCAAGTCCTGCGTCCACTATCGCAATGGATGCCCTGAACTCTTTTCCTATAGCTCTTCCAAGCTCTTCCTTTGTTCCGTATTCATATTTTGGAATATCATAAAACTTACATTTATCGCTAAAAAGCTTCTTTGTGTTAGCCGATGCGTCTTCAGCAACAATGACTAAGACTGCCTTACCGTCTCTTACCGCCTGTTCAACCATTGATTCACCGCTGACTAACTTTCCCGCCTTCATTGATATTCCTATAGTTGAGAATATCTTATTCTGCATTTTCCTGTGCTTCCTTTCTAAGTTCATCATATACGTCCGCCGGAATACTGCATTTGAGTGACTTTTCCAAACCTCTGTTTTTCTCTGCCCTGTCAATACATTCCTTTGTATTACAAATGTATGCACCTCTTCCGTTCTTTCTTCCGGTTACATCCACCATAATCTCATCTTCCGAAGTCTTTATAACACGGAGCAGTTCTTTTTTAGTTTTCATTTCACCACATACCACACATTTTCTGAGTGGTATCTTTTTGACATTTCCCACTATTATGCTTCCTCATCTTCCTCAGAAAGTTCCATCTGAACATCGCCCATCTGCTCAAGTTCCTTTGCCTGTGACTCACTCTTTATATCAATCTTAAATCCTGTAAGTCTTGCAGCGAGTCTTGCATTCTGACCTTCTTTACCAATGGCAAGTGATAACTGATAATCAGGTACTACTACCTTAGCCGTCTTTTCTTCATCATCAGCCACTACCGATACTACCTTTGCAGGACTGAGAGCGTTCTCAATAAGTACTGCCGGATTCTCGCTCCAGTTGATAATATCAATCTTCTCTCCTCTTAACTCACTTACGATGGCATTTACTCTGGCACCGTTAAGACCTACACAGGCACCTACTGCATCTACGTCTTTATTATTTGACCATACGGCAATCTTTGTTCTTGAGCCGGCTTCTCTCGCTATGCTCTTAATCTCAACTGTTCCGTCTTTGACTTCTGCAACTTCCGCCTCAAACAGTCTCTTTACAAGTTCAGGATGTGTTCTTGATACGACAATTCTAGGTCCCTTTGGTGTATCTTTTACTTCTACTATATAAAGTTTTATTCTCTCAGTAGGTGTAAATACCTCGCCTTTAACCTGCTCTTTTTCAGTAAGAACAGCATCAGCCTTTCCAAGATTAATGCTTACATTCTTTCCATTTATTTTCTGTACAATACCTGTAACAATATCTTTTTCCTTGCCATAATACTGATCATATATAACTTTTCTTTCTTCCTCACGGATTTTCTGAAGAATCACGTTCTTGGCATTCTGTGTGGCAATTCTTCCAAACTCCTTAGACTCAACTTTGACATTTACAGTATCACCGATGTCAAATTTCTTGTCTATCTTCTGTGCCTCTTCAACACTAATCTGCGTAATCGGATCCTCTACCTGCTCAACGACTTCCTTTGCCGCTATTATAGAATAATCTCCTGTTGTACGGCTTACAGTTACAGTTACATTGTCAGCCTTTCCAAAATGATTCTTATATGCTGTAATAAGAGAATTCTCGATAGCCTCAAGCATAACCTCTTTATTTACTTCTTTCTCTTTTTCTAATACATCAAGTGCATCTAATAATTCCTTGTTCATTCTGATCCTCCTTGTTTTTCTCCTTCTATTATTTTATAAAATTTTAGAATTCAGGTGTCAAAAGCCCCTACGGGGACTAGCCAACACAAGTATGTGTATTTGCAAGCTAGCTTGCAATATCACATATTGTGCTTGGCTGGTGCGTAGGACACCTGAATCAATTTTAGGCGTTTGCGAAACTCCACTGTGTTCAATATCTTGTGTAAATTTATAGGCTGCATAAGCGACATTCTGAGGCGGCCGGCACTTAGCAACCGTATTTTGGTTGCTTATGTACCGCTGCCAGCCGAAGATAGTGCAAACGTGTGAGCGTTGCAACCTATAAATTTCACATGTATATAAAGAAGTAGTTTCGCAAATGGCTATTAAAAGTCCAATGCCAGACGTATAAGTGCTATATCTGAACGTTCAAATACAATATCTTCTCCGTCATCTGCTTCTATAGTTACTGTTTCCTTATCAAATGCTTTAAGGATTCCTTCGTATTCTTTCTGTTTATTAATCTGTCTGAATAGTTTTATCTCAACCATCTCTCCCATATTTCTGGTGAAATCCTTATCCTTCTTTAAAGGTCTTCCGAGTCCCGGTGAGCTGACTTCGAGTATATAGGCATCCTCAATAAAGTCTTTCTCATCAAGTTTATCACTGAGTGCTCTGCTTATCAGTTCACAGTCATCAATATTTATGCCACCGGGCTTATCGATATACACTCTGAGATACCAGTTGCCACCTTCCTTAACATACTCCACATCTACCAGTTCAAACTTGTTCTCCTCAATCATCGGCAAAACAAGTTCTTCTGTCATTGCTTCATATTCTTTATTTTTTGCCATATATTCCTCCAATCCTTAACTACAAAGACAAAGAGTGAACTCACGTCCACTCTTTCATCAACAAGTCACTATAAACTTATATCATTGTATCACCCACACTTACTTTTTGCAATAGCTTTTTTCTATTATCCTTGCAAACACACATATAAAATGATAAAATATAAGAAAAATATTAAGTATATGGGGGTCTACATATGAGACTAATTACAAGATCAGATTTTGACGGACTTGCATGTGCCGTATTCCTTAAAGAAGCCGGCATAATTGACACTTACAAATTCGCTCACCCAAAGGATTTGCAGGACGGTATTATAGAAGTAACCAAAGATGACTGCCTTGCCAACGTACCTTTTGTTGAGGGATGCGGATTATGGTTTGACCATCATTCCAGCGAACAGGAGAGAAATGCTTATAAAGGCAAATATGTGGGTGAAAGCAAAAGCAGTCCGAGTGCTGCACATGTAGTATATGACTACTACGGAGGAAAAGAACGTTTTCCAAACTTTGATGCCCTTCTTGAAGCGGTTGATAAGGTTGATTCAGCACAGCTTACAAGAGAAGAGATTCTCAATCCTTCAGGATGGGTTCTCTTGGGATTTATAATGGACCCGAGAACGGGACTCGGAAGATTCAGACAGTTCACAATCAGTAACTATCAGCTTATGGAGAAGTTAATTGACTGGTGCAGAACCATGACAATAGAAGAGATTCTTGAACTTCCTGATATCAAGGAAAGAATAGAACTCTACTTTGAACAGACTGAAAAATTTGTTGAGATGGTCAAAGCTCACACAACCGTAAAAAATAATGTTATTATCAGCGACTTAAGAAAACTTGAAACTATCTACACAGGTAACCGCTTCATGATATACAGTTTATATCCTGAAGGAAATATCTCTGTATGGATTGTATCAGGTAAAGGCGGACAGGGCTGCTCGTGTGCAGTGGGCTACAGCGTATTAAACAGGACATGCTCTATCGATGTAGGTGCATTAATGCTCAAATATGGCGGCGGTGGTCACAAAGTTGTAGGAACATGCCAGTTCCCTGACGAAACAATGGATGATAAAATCAAAGAATTATTAGATGAAATCGTAACATTAAATACACCATAAAAATAATTTTAAAATTTCCAAAAAAACTGCTTGACATTTCCATATACAGCGTGTATACTATGTGAGTACGTTGGTCATGGCTCGTTGGTCAAGCGGTTAAGACGTCGCCCTCTCACGGCGAAATCAGCGGTTCGATTCCGCTACGAGCTGCTAAAAAAGGAGCTTACTTGTAAGTTCCTTTTTTTGTTTGCTTAAATCAAATTATATAATGTTAATAAGATTTAGTACAGAATTACCAACTGCAAAAGCGACATTCTGAGGCGGTCGGTACTTAGTGGGTGCATATCATGCAGCCACTTATGTACCGCTACCAGCCAAAGATAGCGAAAGCGTGTCCAGCGTTGCAGTTGGTAATTTTTTCATAAGTATTCCCTGATACTATTCGGAAATTTCATATACAATTGCATTTCCCCTCTTCCCCTTTTTATCAACTCCCCCGACATAAGAGATTATATTCATTGCTATTCTCGCAAGTCCAACCGGTATACCTGCACACTTTGCAAGGTCCGCGGTTGTAAAACTTTCCGGAAGATCTATAGGCAGAAACTGCATATAATCCTCTACCCTGTATATCTCATACTCTTCTTTAAATTCCACAGGCATACGGTCAAATCTTGTTGAACCCTTTTTTCTATTTCTGCTCCACCCATTTAACAGCCTGTATTCCTCTATATCCAACATGGCTATTTTAAAATGAAGATTTTCATTTCTCAAATATGACTTTATCTTGTACAGCTCCTTAAATATCATGTACGGTGTTCCTTTAAGCGGTGACTTCCGTTTCGGAGCGCACTCCCCTGTCAGTTCATCCACCCATATAAGCCATTTACATGCCGGCACCGGATAAACCACAGTAACATCATAATACGGAAGAAATCTTGCCAGTTTCTCCCTTAATTTATCAAAATGTGCAGTCTGTATCTCGATAATATTGCCGTCCCTGTATATATCTGCCACCATTCCCTCTACCGGAATTTCCTGATGATCCTCATCCGGCTCATAATAGTTTTTGAGAACGGCATGCACTGTCTTTTCAGACAGCACACCTATGGTTTTGCGTTCTCTGTTCACGCCTATTATCTTTTCTTTTGCCTTTTCAAAGTTTTGTATATTTACAGACATAGTACTCCTCACACTATAAATCATATATTTAAATTTCGCAACCATCCTCTATCCTATACCAATATCGAACAGCGATAGCTGGTTTGATTCCGGCAGGTCTTTTAATATTCCCAGTTCCGACATAAGGTCTGTCAGGGTTCCGCTTACCTTTGTTCTGTCCCTGAAATCATCCTTTGATATGAATCTTCCGTTTTTGGCGGCTTCAACTATTGCATCTGCCGCCTTATCTCCAAGACCGTCTATACTGCTCAATGCCGGCATAAGCTTTCCGTTGATTATCTGGAATTTATGTGCCTCAACCTTATATAAGTCAATCGGCTCAAAGTCAAGTCCCCTTGCGTACATTTCCTGAACTACCTTCATGTCCTTTAAGGTATCCTCATCTTTTTTTGACAACAGATTCTGTGCGTCACGGTTTTTATAATCCTTTATATGATACTCAAGTCTCTCCTGCCCCAGACACATAAGCTCATAGCTGAAGGCCGACGCTCTGATACTAAAATATGCGGCATAATATGCCAGTGGATAATACACCTTAAAATACGCTATTCTGAATGCCATCATTACATATGCGGCAGCATGTGCCTTAGGGAACATGTACTTAATCTTCTTGCACGACCAGATATACCAGTCAGGCACATCATGGGCAAGCATTTCCTCTTCCCACTCTTCTTTAAGACCTTTACCCTTTCGCACGCTCTCCATTATGGTGAATGACAACTCAGACTCCAGACCTTTATTAATGAGATATATCATAATATCATCTCTTGTACATATGGCGGTCGAAATCGTTGCCTTTCCTTCCAGAATAAGTGTCTGTGCATTTCCGAGCCACACGTCTGTTCCGTGGGACAGACCGGATATTCTGATAAGATCCGAAAATGTCTGTGGCTTTGTGTCTATAAGCATCTGTATAACAAATTCTGTACCAAATTCAGGTATTCCCTGTGAGCCAAGCGGACAATCTCCTATATCTTTAGGACTTACCTGGAGGGCATGGGTATCCTGAAACAGCGACATTACTTCTTTATTATCAAATGGTATCTCCTTTGCATCAATTCCCGTCAAATCCTCAAGCATACGAATCATGGTAGGATCATCATGACCGAGAATATCGAGCTTTAACAGGTTGTGGTCGATTGAATGATACTCGAAATGAGTAGTTACCGTCTTTGTTGTCATATCATTTGCAGGATGCTGAACCGGTGTGTAAGTGTTAATATCCTCACCAAGAGGAAGTACAACGATACCTCCCGGATGCTGTCCGGTGGTACGGTGTATTCCTATACATCCCTGGGATATTCTGTTTATCTCGCATCTTCGCTTGTGAACCCCTCTCTCCTCATAATACTTCTTCACATATCCGTAAGCAGTCTTGTCGGCAAGTGTACCTATAGTACCGGCACGGAATGTCTGACCTTTTCCAAAAATAACTTCTGTATATTCATGCGCCTTACTCTGATATTCACCTGAAAAGTTAAGGTCGATATCCGGCTCTTTATTTCCCTTAAATCCCAGGAAAGTCTCAAACGGTATGTCAAATCCGGCCTTCACCAGTTTCTCACCACAATTCGGACATCTCTTATCCGGCATGTCACATCCCGAACCTCCTGAAAATGCTTTGACTTCCTCAGAATCAAATTCGCTGTAATGACACTTTGCACAGTAGTAATGCGGACTTAACGGATTAACCTCCGTTATACCTGACATGGTGGCTACAAATGACGAACCTACAGAACCTCTTGAACCTACCAGATAACCGTCCTCATTTGATTTCCACACCAGTTTCTGGGCTATAATGTACATAACGGCATATCCGTTTGAAATGATTGAATTCAATTCCCTTTCAAGTCGCTCCACAACTATCTCAGGCAAATCCTCTCCATACATGCTCTTTGCAGTATCGTAACATATGTTTCTGAGCGTCTGGTCAGAATTTTCAATGACAGGCGGAGCCTTGTGGGGACTTACCGGAAATATATTGTCTATCATGTCGGCTATTTTATTGGTGTTAGTAACTACCACCTCATATGCCTTTTCACTTCCAAGATACTTAAATTCATCAAGCATCTCCTCAGTTGTACGATAGTAAAGCGGTGCCTGATCATCCGCATCCTTAAATCCTTTTCCTGCCATAATAATTCTACGGTATACTTCATCCTCCGGATCGAGAAAATGAACATCACAGGTGGCAACCACCGGCTTATTAAATTCCTCACCGAGTTTAACGATTTTCTTATTTATATCTATAAGGTCTTCTTCTGAATTAACACTTGTCTTATCACTTTCAATCATGAATTTATTGTTACCCAGAGGCTGAATCTCAAGATAATCATAAAATTCAACAAGACGTGCTATCTCCTCATCACTTTTTCCTAAAAGAATTGCCTGATACAGTTCCCCCGCCTCGCAAGCCGAACCTATAAGCAGACCCTCTTTGTAATTAAGATAATCACTCTTAGGCACCCTCGGAACCCTGTGATAATATTTTATATGCGAATCTGATATAAGGTGATACAGATTTACTCTTCCCACTTCACCCGTTGCCAGAATAATAGCATGGTGTGACGGCATCTTCATAATAGTCTCAGGACTTGATATTCCCATATCATTCATCTGATCAAGATCATTTATACCCTGTTCTTTTAACATTTCTATAAGCTTTACAAATATTTCAGCCGTACAGCCTGCATCATCCACCGCCCTGTGGTGGTTAAGCAGTGATACATTAAGTGCCTTTGCAACCGTATCAAGCTTAAAGTTTTTCAAATTCGGCAGAAGCACCCTGGAGAGATTTACCGTATCAAGGTAGGTAAATTCTGCCTCTATACCGAGTCTTTCACAATTCCTCTCTATAAAACTCATATCAAAATCCGCATTATGGGCAACCATGACACAATCCCTTGAAAACTCCAGAAATTCAGGAAGTATCTCCTCTATGGACTTTGCATCGATGACCATGTTATCATTTATGCCTGTAAGTTTCTCTATCTTAAACGGTATAGGCACATGAGGATTTACAAATGTACTGAATCTCTCCGTAATAGCTCCGTTTTCCACCTTCACGGCACCAATCTCTATGATTCTGTTATTTATCGCACTAAAACCTGTTGTCTCTAAGTCAAATACAACATAACTCTTATCTAAGGACTGTCCCTTAGAATTTGTTACAATGTTCTTTATATCATCAACAAGATATGCCTCAACACCATAAATAATCTTAAAGTCAAAAGGCTCCCACTTATACTTTTTCTCAATATCCCTGAGTGCATGAAATGCCTCCGGAAATCCCTGAACAAGTCCGTGGTCTGTTATGGCAAGTGCCTTATGTCCCCATGCTATCGCTCTTTTTATAAGGTCCTTTGCACTGGATACACCGTCCATGTCACTCATCTTTGTATGACAGT
This sequence comes from uncultured Lachnospiraceae bacterium, assembly GCA_902763335.1. GTDB lineage: Bacteria > Bacillota > Clostridia > Lachnospirales > Lachnospiraceae > UBA2821. The sequence continues at coordinate 52,917 of CACWRR010000011.1, forward strand.
GAAGCTCAACTCGTTTTTCCACGCTTGTATCCACCCTTTTTGTGGTAAAATCAGGTATTGATTTTATACCGGATACAGACGCTATCGTAAGTTCACTGTCAAACTTATCAACTGTCGTTATTCCTCTTAACTTGATAAACGAACCCTGTTTTACTGCCGGAAGGATTTCATCAAGCTGGTCATTTCTTGCAAACATTTTAACGGTAATCGTGTCCGTAAAATCAGTAATGTCAAACATTATTATCGTCTTTTCATTTCTAATCTCACGCTTGTCTAACTGGATAATCTTTCCGCGTATTATTACCTCACCCATCTCGCCTTCGATACTGGAAATGCTTATCTCTTCACCGTCAAAGTCACGTCCGTACAGCACATCAGGATTATCCGACTTTTTGTAGCTTCTGTAATATGATTTACCCTGCTCTCTGTTAGTATTTTCCTTAGGAGCTGCCGGTGCTTTTTCATGTGGTTTAGCCTTCCCCTTAGGTTCATTCTTTTCTTTTGTCTCTATGACATCATGAACATTTTCTGCCACTGCTCCGTCATTTTCTTTATCCGACTTCAGATTATTCATAACCGCATCGACTTCAAGCTTTATCTTAAGTTTTCTTTCATTTCTTCTCTTCTCTTCATCATTATCCACATAGACAACCCTTACTTCCACCGGAATTCCACAGCGCTCGCAAAAAATCTTCTGAAGTATGCGTATAAGCTCATCTTCCTTGGCACGATTTACCGGAGATTCTTTTACACTAAGCTGCATTATCCCTTCTTCCGGAAATACACACTCTGCCCTGTTTAACATATTGTATTCAATCATGTTGTATTCCTTAAGTTCCAAAAGAATACTTTCCCTGTAAACTTTATAAAGCCTGTCCGGTGTGTACTGACCGGAAAGGCTGAACTGTTCCATAATATGTATATCAATATGTGTATTTTCAAAAATCCTTGTTTTTATCTCCTCCTCAAGCTTTCTGATAATTCCCTTCTCTATCAGTCTGTCACTCTTTATATATATTCTTACTGCGGTGTTTGACCTGTTTTTGGTTACTCTCGTAACCTTGACATTCTCAAACAGGTCACCTACATATCCTTCCTTTTTTATGGTAGGAAATACTTCAAAAAAGCTCTTTGTCTCCATTTTATCTACCCCAGTTTGCAAGTTCAGATTCAAGCACCTCTAAAAGCTGTGATTCAGGAAGTTTTTTTACAACTTCACCTTTCTTGATAAGAAGACCTTCTCCGTCTCCTCCGGCAATTCCTATATCTGCCTCACGGGCTTCTCCCGGTCCGTTTACCACACAGCCCATAACCGCAACTTTAATATTTAAGTTATCGTATTTCTGAACCATTTTCTCTACTTTATTAGCCAGTCCGATTAAATCTATCTTTGTTCTTCCGCATGTCGGACAGGATACTACTGTTATTCCCGATTTCCTGAGTCCGAGAGTTTTCAAAATCATTTTTGCTGACCTTATCTCCTCTACAGGCTCCCCGGTCAGAGATACCCTTATGGTATTTCCGATTCCTTTATTTAATATTATTCCAAGACCGATAGCCGACTTGATATTTCCTGAATACAGTGTACCGGATTCGGTTATTCCCACATGAAGAGGATAATCTGTGCACTCTGCGATTCTCTCATGTGCCTCAACGCACATAGGCACATCAGATGATTTTATACTTATTACCATATTTTCATAGTTAAGTTTTTCAATCATCCGCACTTTATCAAGTGCGCTTTCCACGATTCCCTCAGCCGTTACACGTCCGTATTTATTTAAAATGTCTTTCTCAAGCGAGCCGCTGTTTACACCCACACGAATAGGAATATTTCTCTCCTTTGCCTTTGACACTACAGCCTCTAATCTGTCAGCTCCGCCTATATTACCCGGATTTATTCTGATTTTGTCAGCTCCGTTTTCTATGGCTGCTATGGCCAGTCTGTAATCAAAGTGGATATCTGCCACAATCGGAATGGATATCTGCTTTTTTATCTCTTTAAGTGCCTGTGCTGCCTCCATAGTCGGTGTAGCACATCTTATGATATCGCATCCTGCTGCCTCAAGCTCCCTTATCTGGCTGACTGTCGCAGCTACATCCTCCGTCTTTGTGTTTGTCATAGACTGTATAAGTATAGGATTGCCCCCACCTATTTTTCTGTCTCCGATACATATCACTCTCGTTTTATCTCTATAGCTCATCGCTCTCATCTCCCATTTTTATCCTATCAATTTCTTAATATCATTAAATAATACAAATACCATAAATGCCATCAGTATTGCCATTCCGATAAGATGTACAACTGCTTCCTTCTCCTTTGGCACAGGCTTTCTTCTTATTGCCTCAATTATTACAAAGAGCAGTCTTCCACCATCAAGTGCCGGGAACGGTAAAAGATTTAACACTCCAAGGTTCACGCTAAATAATACTGTAAGATATGCAATATTTAAAAATACATAAAATGCACCATCACTCTTACTCTCCTGATAAGTCTGGTCTACCACATCAGCTATACCTACCGGACCTGAAACGGCATCCGCACCTATCTTTCCTGAAACAAGCATCCACAGACTCTTTATCACATATTCTGTATCATATCTCATTTCGGTTAAACTGTATCTCAACACACCGAGCGGTCCTGTCTTAACTCTTCCTGAGCTGTATGCAAGTCCCGTGCTGTATGTTGTTCTTGGTGCAATGGTTTTAGTTATGGTCTTATCCTTTCTCTCAACAGTAATCTCTATGTCATCACCGGTAAGTGGATTTTTATCGAGATACTCACTTATATCTTTACCCTTTTTAATCTCTGTTCCATTCAATGATGTGATAACATCACCTGCCTTGATTCCTGCTGCCTCTATGGCACTTCCCTTTACAATGCCGGATATCTCTGCCGGTTTATCATCCGCATAAAATGATATACCCATACTGTATACCTTTTTAGGCTTTATGACTGTTTCATATTCTTTACCGTCTCTTTTGTACTTTACACTTATAGAGTCACTTGTAACAGTTGAAATGTACTCTTCAAGTAAAAGGTCTCTGGCAATCACAATATTCTCGCCGTTATACTCGGTTATCACATCACCTTCCTGTATGCCTGCGTCATATGCCGCAGTTCCCTCATCCTGTTTGAGTGCAATACAAGGATCATATCCAACTGAACCTATAATTATCACTGATAACACAAATGCGAGAAAGAAGTTAAATACCGGGCCTGCCGCAAGAACGACCATTCTTGCCCACACGGACTTATTATTAAATGCCCTGTCGTTCTCAACATCTTCATCCTCATCTTCTCCAAGCATCTGGCATGCTCCACCAAAAGGTATGAGCTTCCATGAATACTTTGTTTCCCCCTTGTCAAAGCTGAACAGCCTTGGTCCCATTCCTATAGAAAATTCCACAACATATATCCCGTTTTTCTTTGCCATGATAAAATGTCCGAATTCATGCACAAATACCAATATGCTAAATACTATAAGCGTTAATATTATACTCATTATACCTTCCTTTCACCTAATAAATCATCTATGTAATCATAAGTATCCTGCTCCGTCTGTAAAATATCCTCAAGAGACGGATTCTTTATATTCACATGTCTGTTCATTGATTTCTCCATAATATCAATTATATCCAGAAATCCTATCTTTTTATCAAGAAATAATGCTACTGCCTTTTCATTTGCCGCATTCATGACTGTCGGCATGCTTCCACCTGTTATCCCTGCCTGCCTTGCAAGATACAGTCCCCTGAAATTGTCCATATCCGGTATTTCAAAATTTATGGATGCTATTTTGCTAAAGTCTACCCTCTCGCCCTTAAGATATCTTCTCTCAGGATAGTACAGTGCATACTGAATAGGAAGTCTCATATCAGGTGTTCCAAGCTGTGCCATGATGGCTCCATCTTCAAACTCAACCATAGAGTGTATAAGACTCTGTGGCTGGACAACTACCTGTATATCCTCCACAGCCATGTCAAACAGCCATTTTGCCTCTATTATCTCCAATCCTTTATTGACCATCGTAGCTGAATCTATGGTTATCTTTCTTCCCATTGACCAGTTCGGATGCTTGAGTGCATCCTCCACCTTAACATTCTTCATCTGCTCTCTTGTCATTCCCCTGAACGGTCCGCCTGATGCAGTGAGTATAAGCTTACTTACCGCTTTGGTATCCTCTCCGTTTAAACACTGGAATATGGCACTGTGTTCACTGTCCACCGGAAGTATTCTTACATTCTTCTCCTTTGCTAACGTCATTATGATATGTCCTGCCGTCACAAGTGTCTCCTTGTTGGCAAGTGCTATATCCTTGTGAGCATTTATCGCAGCTATGGCAGGTCTTATTCCAACCATTCCCACAACCGCAAGCACTACTATATCCGCTGAATCCACTGTAGCAGCAGTTATAAGTCCGTTCATTCCGGTATATATATCAACATCTGTGTCTCTTACTCTCTTCTTCAGTTCTTCAGCTTTATCACTGTCCCATACGCTTACAACCTTCGGTTTAAACTCACGAATCTGTTTCTCCAGAAGATCTATATTACTTCCTGCTGCCAGTGCGCAGACATTTATATCATCATTGTCTCTCACTATATCAAGTGTCTGTGTACCTATGGAACCTGTTGAACCTAATATTGAAATGTTTTTCATATCTTCCACACTCCTTTAGCTTGCCTTTACCTTTTGCTGCTTAACCTACAGATAACTTATCAGGTAAAAGATTATCGGTGCAGTGAATATTACACTGTCAAATCTGTCAAGTATTCCACCGTGTCCCGGTATAAGTTTTCCATAATCTTTTATTTCATGATTTCTCTTTATTCCTGAAGCTGCCAAATCTCCTATCTGCGAAATAACAGCCGCCACTGCACATATAACCGGCACCATTACCTTCGCATCTGTTATTGCTCCCATCTTGTCTGCGAATATACATGCATATATGAGACCGAGAAGTGCAGCACCCACGACGCCGCCTATTCCACCTTCTACCGATTTCTTAGGACTGAGTATCGGTGCCATTTTATGCTTTCCAAACATAACTCCTACAAGATATGCACATGTATCGCATCCCCATGAGCAGAGGAATATGAGCCATACAAGATATGCACCGCCTTCAAGCATCCTTACCCTGTATACACATGATAACATCATTGGCACATAGAACAGTGCAAAAAATGCTGCTATAACACTTTCTATCTGATACTTTGGAAATGTTACCACATATGACGCCATAAGAAGCAGTAAAAATCCTATAAAGACAGGCACAATATGTTCTAACATATCAAATCTTAAAAATGCAAACCATACTACGGCTGCCACATATCCTATAACCGCCATAGGAGTCTTTTGCATATCAAATACTCTGTAAAATTCAAACATTCCTATCATGGAAATAATAAAAATCGTAGCAAATAATATATCTCCACCGCTTATTATCGTAACAAGTGCAATAATAACAAGAAGTATACCGCTTATTGCTCTTTCCAAAAATGATTTATTCATTAATTTATTTATTCCTGACATAACCTTCTTATTCCTCTCTTACGCCGCCAAAGCGTCTGTCTCTTCCGTTGTATTTAACTATGGCATTTATAAGTTCTTTTTTATCAAAATCCGGCCACAACACATCCGAAAAATAAAATTCTGTATATGCAAGCTGCCATAACAGATAATTTGACAGCCTCTCCTCACCGCTTGTACGGATAAGTAAATCCGGGTCTGGAATATCTGCCGTATCAAGGTAAGCCGAGAACTTATCCTCTGTTATCTCTGTCTCATCTATATTTCCATCCTTATAATCCTGTGCCATACTTTTTACCGCTCTTATTATCTCGTCCCTGCTTCCATAATTCAGTGCTATGGTAAAGTTAAGTCCCGTATTATCCTTTGAAGCCTCCTCAAGCTCGGCTATCCTCTGTCTTATATCTTCACTCAGTCTGCTTCTCTCACCTATCACGCGGACCTTCATATTGTTACCATTAGCCCTCTTTATACAGTCCTTAAGATAATTTCTAAGCAGTTTCATTATGGCACCTACCTCACTTTCAGGGCGGTTCCAGTTCTCTGTTGAAAATGCATAGACCGTAAGGTACTTGATTCCCAGACTGTCTGCATCCTCACATATCTGCTCAACAGTTTTGGCTCCCTGTACATGTCCTACATTTCTGGGCATAAGACGTTTTTTTGCCCACCTTCCGTTTCCATCCATAATAATGGCTACATGCTGTGGTATCTTCATTCCTGTTAAATCTGTATTCTTTGCCATCCTCTTCTCCATTCCCAAACCGATATCTATTTGCACAAAAAGGGGAGCACATGTCTCCCCTGATAATTATACCGTAAGTATCTCTTTTGACTTTGCTTCTAACATTGAATCTATATCAGCAATGTATTTGTCTGTAAGCTTCTGAATCTTTTCTTCTGTCTGCTTTAATTCATCATCTGAAATCTCATTTGCCTTATTTGCCTTCTTAGCTGAATCATTTGCATCTCTTCTGATGTTTCTGACTGCTACCTTTGCGCTTTCAGCTTTCTTCTTTACATCCTTAACCAGCTCTTTACGTCTTTCCTCTGTAAGTTCAGGGAATACAAGACGTATGCATTTTCCATCATTTGTAGGAGTAAGTCCTAAGTCAGATGCAAGTATAGACTTCTCAATTTCCTTTATGAGAGATGCCTCCCACGGCTGAATCTGTATCATTCTTGCCTCAGGTACTGTTACATTTGCAACCTGCTGTAATGTAGAAGGTGTTCCATAATAATCAACCATTATCTTATCAAGAATATGTGGATTTGCTCTTCCTGCTCTTATTGTTATAAACTCGTTCTGTAAATTCTCTACAGACTTCTCCATCTTACCTTCATACTGCTTTAAATCTTCCATTTTTGTTATCTCCATTCATTTTATATAATTATGTGTTTATTCTACAATGATTTTTGTTCCGGTAAACTCACCCTTAACAGCATTTACTATACTGTTTTCTTTATTCAACCCAAATATCTTCATTGGCATTTTGTTTTCCATACATAATACTGAAGCTGCAAGGTCAATGACACCAAGCTTATTATCTATAATTTCCTGAATAGACAGTTCATCATATTTCTTTGCATCAGGATTCTTAGCCGGGTCACTGTCATACACACCATCAACTGCCTTAGCAGCCAGTATACAGTCAGCTTCTATCTCGACAGCTCTGAGTACCATTCCCACATCCGTTGAGAAATACGGATGTCCTATACCGCCTGCAAAGAATACAACCATATTCTTTGAAAAATACTTGTTTGCCCTGTCCTTTGAAAACAGTTTCGTAAACGAACCGCACTCAAAAGGTGTAAGAACCTGTGTCATCATGCCCTCTGTTCTGAATATTTCAGATACATATATACAGTTCATAACCGTAGCAAGCATTCCTATTGCATCAGCCTTTGTTCTGTCTATCTTTTCGCTGGTTCTTCCTCTCCAGAAGTTTCCGCCTCCTATAACGATACCTACCTGTATACCGTCATCTACAAGTGCCTTTACCTGCTTTGCAACTGCAACTACAGTCTTTTCATCAAATCCTGTCTTTTTATCTCCTGCAAGTGCCTCTCCGCTAAGTTTAAGTAATACTCTTTTTAATTCGCTCATTTTTTCCACCTTTTCCTACTCTGAAAATGTTTTATCAAATAATGCTGCGTAGTCGATTTCCGCATAGCACTGTGATACTGAACCTTCTATTGCTGCTCCGTTGTTTATCTGCACTGAACGTGATCTTATATTTCCCTGAACCACTGCTGTCCCGTCTATTACTACAGGACCATGTACATCTATGTCACCTTTAACTGCTCCTGCAATGACCGCAGATGTGCCATATACGTTTCCGATTATTATTGAACCGTTTCCGATTTTGATACTGCCGTCACTGGTAACATCTCCGTCTATCTTAGCATTGTTTGTATATATCTCTGATGCTCTTGAGGCTCCTACTATTGTACCGCTTACTACAAGTTTTCCACGGCTTGCAACATTTCCTTTTATCTTTCCATACACATTCATGGACCCCTCGCATATGATATTACCTTCTATAGAAGTTCCTTTTGTAATCTCCGTAACCTCGTCAGCCGGTGCCTCGTCACGATTAAGCTCTGCAAGTTCGCTCTTCTCAATAGGTGCCCTGTTGCCTCTGAGTGCCTCCTTTGTTGCCTCTTTTTCTTTCTCTTCTTCCAATCTCTTAGCTTCTTCCATGTCTTCCTCAACCTCTTTTACATCGTCTGCTATATCATCTACTACTTCCGGCTCCTGTTCCTGCTCTATAATGTTTTCATCTTCAATATCGTCTTCTGCAGTCTCAGTATCTTCCTCTGTTTCATCCTCTTCTTCATCGCTGTCTGTATCTTCGTTTGAGAACAATTCATTTAACAACTGAATATCCACATCATCCTGTGTATCATCACTGCTTTCGTCAGCCCGGACTGTATCTGCTGCCTCATCAACCGAATCATTTTTCGCTTCTTTATCATCAGTTGTCTCATTTTTGCTGTCATCTGATACAAGTTCATTTACTGCCTGTGATAAATCCTCTTTGAAATCTTTAAAAAAACTCATTTATAGTCCTCCATGTTTTATATTGTTCTTATTCTACCGAAGATGCCTTAACATGCTGAATAAGATTCTGCGTATTATCATCTATGCAATAGAACTTAAATCCGTTTGCCTGAAGCTGCTCGATTATAGTCGGCAACGATTCAACTGTTGACTCTTTTCCTCTGGCATCGTGCATAAGTATATATGCACTGTTGCAGTCAATTGCCTCCGATATAACGATATTTGCTATATCATCACCGGTTAACTGTTTACCTGTAGCATCTTCACTTGACACATTCCAGTCTACATATCTGTAACCATTATTGTTCAGATATCGTATCATGTCTTTCATGTCAACCACATTGGTTGTTGTGGAACTCCCTCCCGGAAATCTGAACAGACGCACATCCACACCCGTTGCCTGTAATACAAGATTATGTATATTATCAAGATCAGATGCAAAGCTGTCCAATGATGCATATAATGCTTCATAATTATGTGAGTATGAATGAAGACCTAATGTACTGCCTCTGTCTACAATCTCCTTGTACAGTTTCATGTCCTCCGGATCCGGTTTACCTATAACAAAAAAAGTTCCTTTTATATTGTATCTGTCTAAAACATCCAGAATCGGAATAGTGTTCACACTCGGACCATCGTCAAATGTCAGATACGCCCTCTTTCCGGTATATGTGTCTTCTGTAACAGGTTCTGTCTGCGGCTGTGTCTCCGGCTCGACGGTTGTGGTTTCCTCACCATTCTGCGTTTCACCGTCTCCATTCCCTGTTTTTCCATCTTCATTTTTATTGGCATCAGCCGCAAGTAACAGATATCTGTTACCGCTGCTGTCTGTCTGTGCAACTATCTGACCCGATTCCTTCATGGCCAGAAGATTGTCAATGTCTTTCTCTAACCTGTGTACTTTCACAAGTAAAAAAATGCAGACAAGTATAGGTATGAGAATCATTACAATACATGTCCATACAATCATCCTCTTAAACCTGTTCACTCTTTTTCTTCTGTCTATTACTTCCCGTCTTGATAGTTGCTGCCTTCTCAAGGTACGTCTTTCTTCTTCAGAAATACTCATAATTTACCTCCCTGCAACCTTTATGAACCCCGGATGGATAGGATATTTATTGATTATTGTGTAAAAACACTCCTACGGGGCGACCCGCCAACACAAGGATGTGTATTTGCAAGCTGGCTTGCAATATCACATCCTGTGTTTGGCGGGCGCGTAGCGCCTTTTTACACAATAATCATATACTCTTCATGGTTTTCCTGAGCTCATTCTCTACATTCTTTCTAATTCTATCACATTCTAAACCAAATGAAAAGCATTAAACTTTATACGGCACTTTTTTCCTGTATGTTAAGGTACTGTACTACCAGATCAAGGTCTTTTTCATAGTCTTCAAATGTAGGATAGTACTCATCTGGTCTGTACATTTCTCTGAGTTTTGTCTTGTTCATTCCATCGAATGTTCTCAAATCAACAGGTTTTGAGAAGTAATATCCCTGTCCGATGTCACATCCGATTTCTAACAGCATTGCTGCCTGTTCCTTTGTCTCTATACCCTCCGTTATTATGGTAAAGTCAAGCTCTTTTGCCATGGCAACAAGGTATCTCAATATTGTAAGTCCCTCATCACTCTCCGAGTTTTTCGCCAGAAATGAACGGTCAAGTTTTATTCTGTCTATCGGTAAGTCTTTCAAAAGATTAAGTGGTGAGTTCAAGCTTCCAAAGTTATCTATACACAGTATAAATCCTTCATCATGGAGACGGTTGATAATCTCTTTTGTAACATCTCCGACATTTGAAAGTCCCTTCTCGGGAATCTCAAGTATTATCATGTCCTTTGGTATAAGATATCTCTCTCTTATATCAACGAGATAGTCAACAAATTTCATATTAGTAAGGTGAGACGGTGATATATTCATGGTAACCGGTGTCGGTTCTATCTTGTTATCTATCCAACGTCTTACCGTCTTCATACACTCTTCCCACATGTAATAATCCAGTTTCTGAATAAGAGATGTACTCTCAAACAATGGAAGAAATGCAAATGGTGAGAGCATTCCTTTTCCCGGATAATCCCATCTTACAAGTGCCTCTGCACTTATAATCTTGTATGAATGTAAATCATACATAGGCTGTAAGAACACAACGAATTTATGATCATCAAGTGCCTGTTCCATCTCTTCACTCATCTTCCTGTTGTTCTCAAATTTGTCATTAAGTTCATCAGTGAAGAATCTGTAACACAGCTCGTCTGACTCTTTTACAAACTTCTGGGCAAGCTGTGCATAATTAATCATATCCATTATATTCATATTTCTGTCCTGAACCTTATATATACCGTACGTGGTTCTGATTCTGACATTCTCATCATGGTTAATCAGTTTATCATAAATCTTATTTATCATATCAGTGACATACTTATCATCTTTATCTACATATAATATACAGAAAAGATTTGAATATATCTGGGCATATATCTGGTTTCTTACCGTGTTTTTTAACGTCTGGGCGGTAAAGTATACAACCTTATCACCCTCAGTAGGACCAAAGAGCTGATTTATCTTACCGATATTGCTTATGTTAAATGCAACAAGCGTAAATGTAGGCGTATGGTCATATTCCTGTTTAAAAAGATGCTCACCTTTTTCAAGGAAATAATCTATATTCCATATATTAGTCGTTGCATTCAGATAAGCAATGGTTTTTAAGTCTTCAATCTGTTTATTGGAGTCTTCTACCTGCTTATCATATTTTTTTTCCAAATCGTTCAACGCCTTAGTCTGATAATCATAGTAGGCTTTCATCAGATTATAGCGATTGATAATAACCGCTATGCATATTATTAACGCTACAATTATTATAAATGCTTTCACAAGTATCCTCCATTCTCTTCTACATATCAGTCTTTAACTTAGCTACCGTAAATATGAAGTAATCGAACAGTGTCTGTGCCTGATCTGTCTGTGGCATCCCTGTTCCCTTTTCATATGGTAAATATGAAACTGTAACCATATAGTTTGTAAGATCTTCATTTTTACATTTTTCTGAATCAATCTTAAGATTCATGTTCCAGTCAGTAACGTACTTTGTTCCTGATGTACCATTCAGTATCTCGTCCTTTGTAAAGCTCTTGGTTGTGACTATTACCGACTGTTTCTCGTTATCATTTACCGTGATTGTATTTGAATCAAGTTTGTTTCCATCTGCATCATACAGTGTAAATGGCGATTTATCCCAGTCAAGAAGCTCATAACGTGTGCTTCCGAATCTGTTTTTGATGCTTCCTATATTCTCATTATATCCTATCGGAAGCGTCGTGTCACCCTGATTGTCTGCGGTTACTTTCTTATATATCCTGTATGTAACCATATAATCATTGTTTGCACACTCTTCTGCCGTCTGGTCTATCCTGTTCTTGTGAATTAAATCACTAAAATCAAATCTGTTAGTAAACGGTATCTCGTATATTTTATTTGAACCGTTATACAGATTCACACCGAGGTCCGTAAGTTCATCCGGATCTACGGCTACCGCCAGCTCCCTGATACTCTCTGCCGGTACATTACCTGTATACTGTCTCTTTGTACTTCCGTATGCCTTGGTATTTCCTTCATTCGGATAATCAGGACTGTCTGAACGGTAAAGCTTTAACATAACCTTATAACTGTTTCCACTGTATTCGTCTATATCTGCTGACGAGAAATCAAATGACATATGGAGCTGATTTGAAATATCAATATACTGCGGATTAAGTGTTGTTACTGCCAGTTCCTGTGTTATCCATTTACCTGACACTTTATCAAATCCACTGAAATAATAATATTTTCCATCATCATCCACATATACCCACTGCCAGTCAGGATTCGTATCACTCTCGTTTATGTTGTAATAATAACATGTGTCACTTATATTCTGACTTACATTGTTCATAGGGAACTGTTTTTCCATATCCTTATAAGAATATACTACAAGGTTATTCTTAAGCAGCTGGTTTGCTCCTCCGTTTACGCTGATGTTCGTTCCCGCTGGCCATGCAACCACATTGTTGTTTTCATCAACCAGTGTAACTGCCACTTCAAGATACTTATTAGTATTTGAACTGTCTATGGTATTTCCTACATTTTTCTCATCCCAGTACGGACTACCAAATTCTTTCAGTGCAATCTCAACGTTTGCATCTACATTTACCTTTCCATCAGTGCTTATAATACCTGATATATAAGTCTTGCCGTCTGTACCGGTACCGTCATCATTTATACCGCCAAACTGTATCATAGGACCAGGCACGTAAGTTACGTCAATGGCAGTATCTCCGTTCTTATTCTTATTAAAGAACTCATCTACCGCATTTCCTGCCGCATCTTCCGCATACATTCCCATCTTAAGCTGAACTACGGCAGTATTGGCATTTTCCGGTGGCTCAACTACAATAAAGAATCTCTCTACACCTATTCCGTTTTTATTATCCACGTCTGTATAGGTAACGTTTCCATTGTAATATGTATCTTCATTCTTGTATCCGATGGATTTGTATGAATTTGATGCCATCTTACCTGAAATGTCATCACCTATGTTTCTTGTCTCATACGGATTTTCGTCTTTATCCTTAAAGTCCGTAAACATTATCTCATTGTGCAGTTCATTTCCGGTCGATACATAATAGTATGAAACTCCCGTGTAATAATCTATGAGTGTGAACTTTGTTCCCTCCGACATAACTGACACGGTGGAACCGTTAGTATCAAATATAATACTCTTATTTACCTTATCAGCCTTAAATGAATTCTTAAGTCTTATGGCATCATATACAAATTCTGTATAAATCGTATATACACTGTCATGAGATATGGTTACATCATTTTTGTATCCTTCCTTCTGTGCTCTTGCAAGAGAGTACTCTTCATCAGAAAGAATTCTTATATAGTTGTCTAGTGTGACCTTTTCCTTTACGAATACAGGTATATACAGAACCTCTGTCCTGTCACCGTTTGAACCTTTACATACATAAGTGTATTTTAACAACGTAATCGTATATAAAGTATCTGAATTGTCTTTTATTATTTCATCATATATTGATGTGGCAAGCTTGAGTCTGTTAGTATTTGAGACCTGTATACTTGTCTTCTGGTGACTTGCAAATCTGCTGTCTCCTGAAGTAATCGCCTTTATTTTTCCGGAAGCATCTATATACGCATTCTCGGCGGTTATCTGCCAAAAATCATTTACACCTTTACAATTTGCATTATTTAAATCCTTAATATCCGTCGGTGACATTATACCTCCACCATTTGTAAGAACTGCTGCCGCATAATCTCCTACCGTCTGTGGATCAAGACCGTCAAGAATCAGTACCGGTACACCGTTTAATATATTGGCACCGTCTGAACCATCTTCATTCTTCACATTATATGTAAGATTGTAATAGCTGTTATCACCTGTACATATTGAATAATTTGTAGTCTCATCATTGTATGGCATGTACATATTAAGTCTCTTTGACATAATATAGTTATAATTCTTATCCTTTGTATCAGTGACACCATCATTAAGATTCTGATAAGCCTTTATATCTGACTCGAAGTTACCAAAGTGATACTGATTCTTATCAGTCACAAGAAGACTGCTCTCTATAGATGTCGGTTTTCTTGATGTATCTTCTGTGGAGATATCAGAATATTCACCTGACACTTCATCCATATATACAATATGTACATACTTCCTATACATATACGGCTCTCCAAGCTGATATGTTGTACTGCTCTGGTCTGCTGTAGCTGCATAAACGTTTAATCCCACATCTATAACCGGTATAGAACCGACTTTATCCTTATCAGCCTTAACCGTAGGTGACAATATATACACCGGTGCACTTCTGTAGTCTTTTGCATGAGCTCCGATAAATCCGATAAACTGACCAAATGCAATTGAGTAATCGCCAATATTACTGTCTTTTAAATCTGCAATTTCATCCCAGCTTACCGTTTTTAACTGACTTGCCGAAGCATCATAGAGTTTAACATCTTTGCTGTCTAATGCCACACTGCTCCAGTCATTTTGCTTTGCACTGCTGTCAGCATCGTAGTATCCGATACTGTTATTGTCCAGTGTAAGATATGGCAGATAAATTCCCGTATTTCCTGCCTGCGTATCCACATATCCGAATACTCCTCCGCATCCTACATTTCCATAGTTTCTATATACTCTTGTAATAGCCAGGTCATTTCTTCCCGTAAATATGACATTATTCTTTATGAGAACCTTATCAAATATAATATTTTGTGATGCATATCGTTCCAGTCCTCCATACAGACCACCGCTATATGTAGCGGCTGCCTGAGCAGTACCACCTTTTACATATGAGTATATTCTGTTATTCGCCACAACTATATCTGCTGTATGTTTTTCCTCATACCTCTGCTGTCTTAATCCGATAAGACCTCCGGTATATTCAGCCTTTATATTTACTCCGGTATTCTCTGAAGTATCCCATGCATCTGTGGCATATTTCGTACCTATGCCTATATTACCTGTTAATATTATCTTTGCATATGACTTAACCATACGTCCAGCCAGTCCGCCTGCACATCCGGGTGACTCTATAACTGATGTACCTGAATCCGTAGTATATACATACACATTACCCATATTGACAGTTGAATATTCTGAATCATTACGTCCCATAATTCCCGCTGCACTGTCAGTTTCATTCTTAACATTAGTGTCAATAACTTCAATATTATTAACATTTAAAGTCTGATATCCGGTTACTTCGTTACCATTTCTATAGTAGACACCTCCAACTACTCCTCCTGTTGCATCTGATTTTTTATTGCTTACACTTACATTATTTACTGTATTTGACTGTGTATCACTTCCGATATTCAATACCTCTATTCCGTCACGACCTACCATACCTCCTGCAAGAGACATATTTCCCATAACATCCATATTCTCAACCTTACATCCGAGTATGTTTGTCGTAGACACGCCTTTATACACATTGCCATTCCAATTCTGCCAGTTACCTGTTGCCCATAAAGTTCCTATCATTCCACCAACATATTTTCCTAACCCGTTATAGCCTACCTGATTTCTGTTACTTCCTTCAATATTTATATCAGTCAGGCTAAGATTAGTGCATCTTGAAAATCCGATTATACCGCCTGCTCCCTCTGTTGATGATCCGGCTGTCATGGCAGTTGTCCTCGTTGTATCTACATGTATGTTCTCAAGATTATATCCCGATATGGATACATTTCCGCCCTGTTCTTTATATGCCGGTGATTCAACAAATCCAAACATACCTCCTGCTGAATATCCGTCTCCTGCATTTGCTGCTACACTACTATATGAATTTACAGACAGATTCTTAATTGATGCAGCATTAGCACCTGTTCCCTGAACAGTTACATTACCAAAGGACGGCTGACCCGGATAATTCACCTCATCTCTCGCCATTCTCGTTCCGACAGTTGCTGATATTCCACCAATATTACCCATGTTTAAAGCTGTAACCGATACATTATCCATATTGCAGTTATCTATGACAATGTTTCCATATATCATAGCATTATTGGTAACTGATTTGGCGGTATTCGTACCAATACTTCCTATCATTCCTCCTGCAAATGTACAGTCATAACGATACCAGTTGCTACCACCATTGTAATGTGTCCTTACTCTTGTACTTCCAAGTTCTGTAACCTCAAAAGTACATCCGTTTTCTGCCTGAATATCACAATTTTCAATAGTTATATGGTTTGAAAATGGCATGTTTTCTCCAACCCATGTCGTACCACCGACGCTGTCAGTTGTTGTATAAAAATGAGTATTGTTTATTCTTCCTATCAATCCTCCGACATTCTTATAACCTGATACATCGTATGATATATTGTCATATGATATTTCTTCATCCTTTATTATGTCCACATTGCTGACATTCCACACGCCCTGCATTACACCTGTAAGAAGTCCTAACGAACAGGTATTGGTTCCGTATGTAGCATATAAATTGTTTATACAATTCCATCTGGTATTTCCATTACTTGTATATGCGTCTTCTATACGCTTAAAACTGTTCGGATTATACACTACACTGTTCTTGATATCAAAATTCTTAATCTCTAACGGTTCTGATGAAGTATTTGTGTCTATCACCTGCTGATTGTATGTAAGACGGTTAAACAATCCGCTGTACCACACTCCGTCTTCATCAAATGCTCTGTTTATGCAGAATTTTACAGTATTTCCATTTCCATCAAAGTTTGCCCTGAA
>CACWRR010000012.1 GCA_902763335.1 uncultured Lachnospiraceae bacterium
CACGACTTATTAGTCACGACTTATTAGTCGTGCACATATCTTTTCAATGTTTTAGTAATTACTATAGCAAGTGCAATCTTTACAAGGTCAGGTATAATAAATGGTGTTACACACCATGAAAGTACTGTGGCAAGTCCGATGCTTCCGCTTGCTCTCATGTAGACAAGCATAAACCATGCTGTTCCGAATGCGTAGCATACGATGAGACCGATAACCATTGATATAATCATTACAGGTGTTCCTGTTCCGAAAAAGTGGGTTATAGCCCAGATGACCAGTGCTGATAATAAAAACCCTACGATGTAACCACCCGTATTACCGAGAAGGACATTTATACCGCCTGAAAAACCTGCAAATACAGGAAGGCCGACAACGCCTAAAAGTATGTATACAAGTACTGAAAGTGTGCCGCGTTTACCACCTAACAATCCTATGGCAAGAAATACACCCATTGTCTGGAGTGTGAATGGTACGGTCATCGGTATGGATATCCATGAACAGATTGCCATGAGTGCGGCAAACAGTCCGATATATGTGATATCCAGTACGTTTAAATGTTTTTTTGTGTTCATATCTACCTCGTTTCTGAAACGCATATGTTTATTGTTATATTATGTGGCAAACGACTCGCAGCGTTTCTATACAGGACGTTGCGGAAAATATTGTATACTATGGAAATTGAATTGTCAACCATAAAAAAGAAACAGAGGTTGACAATCGAAAAATGTTATTAGACAAAGTTGTAAAATATGGTAAAATAACATTGTTTAGCAGATAAAAATGGAAAGGTTGCGGTGTAAATAATGAAAAATATGGTAAGACTAACAGCATTTTCACCTCGTGTTCATATTGGAAATGTTGATTTGAATTGTAAGGAAATAGAGCAGTTTTATAAAGAAAATAATAAAAAAACAGATATTATAGTTACTCCTGAATTGTCACTGACCGGATATACATGCGGAGATTTGTTTGAAAACAGGCATCTCATAGACAATGCCAAAAAGGGACTTGTACGTCTGGCGGATAAGACAAAAGGTTATGGAACGGACGGAAGGGATATGGCAGCTTTAGTTGTGGGTCTGCCCTATGAACTTGATGGGGAGCTGTATAATTGTGCAGCTTTTATTCATAATGGAAAAGTGATAGCGATTGTGCCAAAAACATATTTGCCTAATTACGGTGAGTTTTATGAAAAAAGATGGTTTACCGGAAGAGTATATGATGCGAAGGAAGTTTCTGTATGTGACAGAATTACCACATTATTTGGAAATAATATAGTTATTTCAATGAGTGGGGAAGTCAGCCTGAAGATTGGAATGGAAATATGTGAGGATGCATGGACACCTGTTTCACCGGGAAGGCTATTGGCATTAAACGGGGCAGAGCTTATATTGAATCTGTCTGCGTCAAATGAAGTTATAGGTAAGGAAAATTACAGAAGAAATCTTATAGGAAGTATGTCTTCAACGTGTCTGTGCGGATATGTTTATGTATCAGCAGGAAGATATGAGTCAACATCAGATCTTGTTTTTGGAGGACACAATCTGATGTATGAGAATGGTAAACTGATAGCGGAAAATAAGCCATTTAGTGAGAATAATGTTACATGTGATTTTAATCTTACGAAGATTAAACATGACCGCATTGCGAATAAATCATTTTCGGATTGCAAGGGTATATCAGGAACCAGAAAATATGTGGAAGTAATCTGGAATAAGTCATTATGTGAAAAGGCTGATGTGAAACAGAGAGTTTCGATGACTCCGTTTGTCCCGACAAAAAATAAAACAGAAAGATGTCTGTCTATTTTCAATATGCAGGTGGCAGGACTGCAAAGACGTATAGAGACAACTAAATGTAAATGTATAGTTGTAGGTGTTTCAGGAGGACTTGATTCTACACTGGCTCTGCTTGTATCAGCTCAGGCGGTTAAAAATCTCGGTCTGCCGTCTGAGACGGTTGTCGGCATAACAATGCCGGGATTCGGCACAACAGACAGGACGGCAAACAATGCAAGGGAGCTTATGAAGATATTGGGTTGTGATATACGTGAAATCAGTATTGTGGATTCAGTAAGACAGCATTTTAAAGATATAGGTCATGATGAAAATGTGCATGATATAACATATGAGAACTGTCAGGCGAGGGAGCGTACTCAGATTCTTATGGATGTGTCTAATAAAGAAGGCGGATTTGTCATAGGAACAGGAGATTTGTCTGAGCTTGCGCTTGGATGGTGCACATATAACGGAGACCATATGAGTATGTATGCGGTAAATACAAGTATTCCTAAGACATTGGTGAGAACCCTTGTTGATGAGGTCGGGCATTATCTGGCAGATAAGGGATTTGAAGGTATAAAAGATGTTGTTGAGGATATTATAGATACACCGGTGAGTCCGGAACTTCTGCCGCCTAATGCGGATGGTACCATAGCACAGAAAACCGAGGACACGGTAGGCTCATATGTTTTACATGATTTCTTTATGTATTATACACTCAGATATGGAATGACACCGGATGAAATAACAGAGCTGTGCAAGAATGCAGTAAAACAGAGTGATGAATATAAATTCAGTGAAGCTGAAATAAAAAAATGGATAAAAGTATTTTATACAAGATTCTTCAGGCAGCAGTTTAAGAGAAACTGTATGCCTGACGGTGTAAAGGTTGGTACGGTTTCGGTAAGTCCGCGTGGAGACCTCAGACTTCCGTCTGAAATAGAGTTTGATGAATTTATCAGGTAATCTTTTTTATTATAGAGATTGCATTTTTATGTAAAAGTCTATATAATATTAAAATATTACATTGGAACCAGTTTAGCGGAGGTGAATGTATATTATGAGTGCAGATAAGTTAGAAGAAAAAGGAAAAAAAGTAATAACAAACGTACAGGAACATAAGAGAGAAGAGGATTTTGAGAATCCGCAGGAGTTGTTTGAAAAGTTAAAGGCTACTATACTCAATTATCATCCGTCAGCAGATTTATCAATGGTTGAAAAGGCGTATAAGATAGCATATGAGGCGCATAAGGACCAGAAGAGAAAATCAGGAGAGCCGTATATTATACATCCGGTGTCGGTAGCAATCATACTGGCAGAACTGGAGCTTGACAAAGAAACGATTGTAGCCGGATTGCTTCATGATGTTGTGGAAGATACAGTTATGACTCTGGATGATATAGAACGGGAGTTTAATCCGGAGATAGCGCTTTTGGTAGACGGTGTAACAAAACTCACACAGATAAATTATTCTGCGGACAAAGTCGAACTTCAGGCTGAGAATTTAAGAAAGATGTTTCTTGCCATGGCAAAGGATATAAGGGTTATCCTTATCAAGCTTGCGGACAGACTGCATAACTTAAGAACACTGCAGTATATGAAGCCGGAGAAGCAGCGTGAAAAGGCAAGGGAGACCATGGATATATATGCTCCGATCGCACAAAGACTGGGAATATCCAAAATAAAGATAGAGCTTGATGATTTGTCACTTAAATATCTTGAACCGGAAATCTATAACAATCTGGTTGAACAGATAGAACAGAAGAAGACATCAAGAGAAAAATTTATACAGGATATTGTTGATGAGGTAAGACAGCATATCGAAAATGCAGGTATAAAGGCAAAGATAGATGGAAGAGTAAAGCATTTCTTCAGCATTTACAGAAAGATGGTGAATCAGGATAAGACCCTTGACCAGATATATGATCTGTTTGCGGTGAGAATTATCGTGGACACTGTAAGGGAATGTTATGCGGCACTGGGTGTTATACATGAAATGTATAAGCCTATACCGGGAAGATTTAAGGATTATATTGCTATGCCGAAGCCTAATATGTATCAGTCGCTGCATACAACTTTAATAGGACCCAGCGGATTGCCTTTTGAGATACAGATAAGAACATTTGAGATGCATAAGACATCTGAATACGGTATCGCTGCACACTGGAAATATAAAGAGGATGCAAACGGACATAATACGGCGGATACAGAGGAAGCAAAGTTAAACTGGCTCAGACAGATTCTTGAATGGCAGAGAGACATGTCAGACAATAAGGAATTCATGAGTCTGTTAAAAAGTGATTTGAACCTGTACTCAGAAAATATATACTGCTTTACACCGACCGGAGATGTTATAAATCTGCCTAACGGCTCGACTCCTATTGATTTTGCATATGCAATTCACAGTGCCGTGGGAAATAAGATGGTGGGAGCCAGAGTAAACGGAAAGATGGTCAACATAGACTATAAGATACAAAACGGTGACCGTATAGAAGTCATCACCTCCCAGAATTCTAAAGGACCGAGCAGAGACTGGCTCAAAGTGGTTAAGAGTACTCAGGCAAAAAATAAGATAAACCAGTGGTTTAAGTCAGAACTTAAAGAGGATAATATTGCAAGAGGAAAAGATATAATAGATAAGTACTGTAAGGCGAAGTCTATAGTACTCAGCGATTATACAAAACCTGAATATATAGAAAAAGTTTTAAAGAAGTATGGATTCAGGGATTGGAATTCGGTGCTTGCTGCCATAGGTCATGGCGGACTCAAAGAGGGTCAGGTCATGAATAAGCTCATGGAGGAATATGATAAGAAGCATAAGAAGGAGATTACGGATGAAGAAATCCTTGGAGCAGTAAGTGAAGGTGGAGCTAAGCCTAAGATTACAAAGTCTAAGGGTGGAATAGTAGTTAAGGGAATACATGATGTTGCCGTAAGATTTTCAAAATGCTGCAATCCGGTTCCGGGTGATGAGATTATCGGATTTGTAACCAGAGGAAGAGGAGTATCTATACATAGGACAGACTGTATAAATATTCTTAATATGCCAGAACTTGAGCGGTCAAGAATAATAGAGGCTGAATGGCAGTCGGGAGCTACGGCCGAACCGGGAGAAAAATATACGGCAGAAATCAATATATTTGCAAATAACCGTACAGGTATTCTTGCAGATTTATCTAAGATAACCACAGAAAGACAGATAGATGTTACAAGTATGAATGTGCGTACAAGCAAGCAGGGACTTGCCACGATATCAATGAGTTTTGAAATAGGCAGCGTAGAAGAATTGAACAGGCTTATTGATAAAATGCGTAATGTAGAAAGTATTATAGATATTGAAAGAACAACGGGCTGATTGATTAAATTCAATCAGTCGCTTTGGGTTAAAGAAAGGATATATGTGAGTATGAGCTTGGTAGTGAAAAATATGGTACTGGGAATGATAATGACCAACTGTTATATTGCGTATGATGACGTGGTAAAAGAGGCATTTATTGTTGATCCGGCGGATTCTGCTGATGAGATTCAGCTAAAGATAACAGAGCTGGGTGTTAAACCGGTGGCGATACTTCTGACGCACGGACATTTTGACCATATTGGTGCTGTAGATGAACTTAGAGATAAATATAAAATAAAGGTTTATGTATATGAGGATGAAAAGGATGTAATGACATCCGATGCCAATCTTGCATCCATGATTGGAAAGAGAATGAGTGTCGAAGCAGATGAATATTTAAGGGATTTACAGACTATCATTATAGGCGGAGAAAAGATACAGGTTATACACACACCGGGACATACGAAAGGAAGCTGCTGCTTCTATCTTCCGGATGAGAAAGTATTGTTCAGCGGTGATACAATGTTTTGCCAGTCATTTGGAAGAACTGATTTTCCTACCGGAAGCATGTCACAGCTGATATCATCCATAAAGAACAGACTGTTAAAGCTTGATGATGATGTAAAGGTATATCCGGGACACAACGAAGAGACAAAAATAGGTTTCGAAAGGCATATGTATGATAATTATTAAATATACAGGTATAAAAGATTTTGAGTATGATATACAGGGACTTATAAGATCATTTTTTCCCGGAGCTGATATGGCAACGGACAAGGACATAGATTATGATATCATGCTTGAGGTCAGAATAGCAGATGAAAGTATAGAGCTTAAATTAAAGGAACGGTCGGATGACATAAAGCTGGTTAAATCGGCACAGATAGAACGGGAGAACAGAAAAGACACAAAGAACAGATTGAAAAGACTTGTATATGATGTATTTGCGGAATATACGGGAAAATCACTTCCATGGGGGACACTTTCCGGTATCAGACCGACAAAGATAACGACATGGCTGTTAAAATCTGGAATGTCTGAGGAAGATGTGTATGCTCATATAAAGAAGGAATATTATATATCTGACGAAAAGGCAGAATTAAGTATAAATATATCAGAACAGGAACTGAAAATATTAAAGGATATTCAGTATGAAAACGGCTATAGTATATATATTGGTATACCGTTTTGTCCGAGTACATGTTCGTACTGTTCTTTTACATCATATCCGCTTTCAAGATTTAAGGATAAGGTTGATTTGTATATAGATGCCTTATGCAAAGAGATAGAATTTGTTTCTGAGAGATTTAAGGACAAAAAACTGAATACCATTTATATCGGTGGAGGTACACCGACAACACTTGAGCCACAGCAGATGGACAGATTGTTACGAAAGATTGAGGAAAAATTCGAGGTTGGCAGTCTGAGTGAGTTTACGGTTGAGGCAGGAAGACCTGACAGTATTACAGGAGAAAAACTTGAAGTTATAAAAAAACATGGTGTAACGAGAATATCCATAAATCCACAGACTATGAATGAAAAGACACTGAGGCTCATTGGCAGGAGACACAATGTAGAGCAGGTGAAAACAGCATTTAATCTGGCAAGAGAAATGGGATTTGATAATATAAATATGGATTTTATAGTGGGACTTCCACAGGAAACGATGGATGATGTGAGATATACCATGGAAGAGACAAAAAAGCTGATGCCGGACAGTGTGACTGTACATTCGCTTGCAATAAAAAGGGCTGCAAGAATGAATACGGTAAAAGAGGATTTTAAAGATTATTCATATGTGAATAATGAGGATATAATGGCTATGACAAGGTCATATGCCCGTGAAATGGGAATGCAGCCATATTATCTGTACAGACAGAAAAATATGACGGGGAATATGGAAAATGTCGGATATGCTGTGGATAAAAAGGCGGGAATCTATAATATATTAATAATGGAGGAGAAACAGACCATCGTGGCGTGCGGAGCCGGAGCTTCAACGAAACGTGTCTGGAACGAGCCGAATACGGATGGCACGCATCGGATCGAAAGATGCGAGAATGTCAAGGATGTAGATACTTACATCGCAAGGATTGATGAGATGATTGAGCGGAAGCGAAAACTTTTTGCAGAAGAATAGTGTTTAGATTTTTTTGTTGACGTTTTTGCAATACAAAAATATAATGGTGGTTAGTAGAATTTGATGATGGTAAAGAAAGGAAGATAAAAAAATGGCTGAGTCAATGAAAGGACTTAAGAGAAGTCACAGATGTACAGAAGTAAGCAATGCAAATTTGGGAGAAACAGTAACAGTAATGGGATGGGTACAGAAGAGAAGAAATCTTGGAAGCCTTATATTTGTAGATTTGAGAGATCGTTCAGGAATATTACAGATAGTATTTGATGAAAAGGATGTTAAGGCAGAAGGATTTGCCAAGGCAGAAACTATAAGAAGTGAGTTTGTACTTGCAGTTGTCGGAACAGTTGAAAAACGTGAAGGTGCGGTAAATGAGAACTTAAAGACAGGTGATATCGAAATCAGGGCAAAGGAATTAAGAATTCTGTCTGAAGCACTTACACCTCCATTTCCTATAGAAGACGGAACACCTACAAGAGATGAAATCAGATTAAAATACAGATACCTTGATTTGAGA
Organism: uncultured Lachnospiraceae bacterium; assembly: GCA_902763335.1. Lineage (GTDB taxonomy): Bacteria > Bacillota > Clostridia > Lachnospirales > Lachnospiraceae > UBA2821. Next base: position 7,773 of record CACWRR010000012.1, read on the forward strand.
AAACCACGTTTACAGAAAAATCTCAAAATGAGAAGTGACGTTACAACTCTTGTCAGATCATTTATGGCTAAAGAAGGCTTTATAGAGATAGAGACACCTATGCTTACAAAGAGTACACCGGAGGGTGCAAGGGATTATCTTGTACCGAGCAGGGTGCATCCGGGCAATTTCTATGCTTTGCCACAGTCACCACAGATATTTAAACAGTTACTTATGTGTTCGGGATTTGACAGATATCTTCAGATTACAAAGTGTTTCAGGGATGAGGATCTGCGTGCAGACAGACAGCCTGAGTTTACACAGATAGATATGGAATTATCATTTGTAGACATTGATGATGTGATGGATGTAAATGAGAGACTGTTAAAAACACTTTGGAAAGATATCCTCGGAGTGGATATAAAGACACCATTCCCTAGAATGACATGGCAGGAGGCAATGGACAGATTTGGTTCTGATAAACCGGATACAAGATTCGGAATGGAACTTAAGGATGTATCTGACATTGTTAAGGATTGTGGATTCGGTGTATTTACGGGAGCACTTGAAAATGGTGGCTCAGTAAGGGCAATTAATGCCAACGGACAGGGTTCAATGCCTAGAAAGAAGATTGATGCACTTGTAGATTTCGCAAAAGGTTACGGTGCAAAGGGACTGGCATATATTGCCATAAATGAAGACGGCTCATTTAAATCATCATTTGCAAAATTCATGACAGATGATGAAATGAATAAGATTGTGGACAGACTTGAAGGAAAGCCGGGAGATTTATTACTTTTTGCGGCAGATAAGAATAAGATTGTATATGATGTACTTGGTGCGTTAAGACTTGAGATAGCTAAAAATCTCGGAATACTTGATAAAAACACTTACAATTTCCTTTGGATAACAGAATTTCCACTTCTTGAGTATTCAGAGGAAGAGCAGAGATATGTGGCAATGCATCATCCGTTTACAATGCCTATGGAGGAGGATATCGAGCTTCTTGATACAAATCCGGGTGCAGCCCGTGCACAGGCATACGATATCGTATTAAATGGTACAGAGCTTGGTGGAGGAAGTATAAGAATACATCAGGCAGACATTCAGGAAAAGATGTTTGACGTAATAGGATTATCTAAAGAAGTGGCAAATGAAAGATTTGGATTCCTTCTGACAGCATTTAAGTATGGTGTACCGCCTCACGCAGGACTTGCATATGGTCTTGACAGACTTGTTATGCATATGGTACAGGAAGATAACATAAGAGACGTTATCGCATTCCCTAAAGTAAAAGATGCGTCATGCCTTATGTCAGAAGCTCCAAATGTAGTTGATGATAAGCAGCTTGAGGAGTTGTGTATAAAAACTGTTGTTAATGAAGAGGATTAGTTAATGAATTCATTTGAAAATAAGCAGGAGCCGGAGAGACTTATACTTATTGGAGTATGTGTAAACAATGGAAGAAATTTAAGTGAAACTGAGACAAGGGAATCTCTTGATGAGCTTGAGGAACTGATAAAGACGGCCGGTGGCATGGTAATCCACAAGGTCATTCAGAGCAGGGAGAAGATTCATCCTTCAACCTATATCGGAAAGGGAAAGATTGCCGAGGTGGCTGAGCTTGCAGCAGAGCTTGGTGCCACCGGAGTAGTCTGTGATGATGAATTGTCACCCGCACAGTTATCAAATCTTCAGCAGGAACTGGATATTAAAGTAATGGACAGAACACTTGTCATACTTGACATTTTTGCGGGCAGGGCAGTGACCAGAGAAGGTAAAATCCAGGTTGAGCTTGCCCAGTTAAGGTATAGGGCTACAAGGCTTGTGGGACTCAGAAGTTCATTATCGCGTCTGGGAGGCGGAATAGGTACGAGAGGACCGGGAGAGAAGAAACTTGAGATTGACCGTAGACTTATAAGGGACCGTATATCTGTTTTAAAACGTGAAGTAGAGGATATGAAACAGCAGAGAGAGCTGGCAAGAAAAAACAGAGAAAAAAATCCTGTAACCGTGGTTGCCATTGTAGGGTATACAAATGCGGGAAAATCCACATTTTTAAACAAACTTACATCGGCAGGCGTGCTGGAGGAGGATAAACTTTTTGCAACCCTTGACCCGACAACGAGAAACTATAAGCTTGAGAGCGGACAGGAGATACTTCTTACTGATACAGTCGGATTTATCAGAAAACTGCCACACCACCTTATAGATGCATTCAGGAGTACACTTGAGGAAGCGAAATATTCGGACATAATAATTCATATGGTGGACAGTTCAAATCCACAGATGGAAGCACATATGAAGACTGTATATGAGACACTTGATAATCTCGGAGTTGGAGATAAGCCGGTAATCACCGTGTTTAATAAGCAGGATAAGCTTGAAGATGAAGGTGCAATATTCAGGGATTCAAGAGCGGATTATCTGGTGAATGCTTCCATAAAACAGGGAAAAGGAATAGATAAAATACTTCAGGATGTTGAGGAGATAATCAGAAACAGCAAAAAGTATATTGCAAAAACATTTTCTTATAATGACGCAGGAAAGATTCAGTATATAAGAAAATATGGCGAACTTTTAAAGGAAGAATATACAGAAGATGGCATATATGTAGAGGCGTACGTTCCGGCGGAAATGTCATTATAAAACAGGAGAACAGACAATGAGTTATGCAGACAAAGTATTTGTAAATATGTGTCAGGATATTATAGACAACGGATATAGCACAGAGGGTGAGAAGGTAAGACCAAAATGGGAAGATGGCGAGTACGCATACACCATAAAACGTTTTGGTGTTGTAAACCGATACGATTTATCAAAGGAATTTCCGGCATTGACATTGAGAAGAACAGCCATAAAGAGCTGTACTGATGAAATGTTATGGATATGGCAGAAAAAGTCAAATAACGTTAATGAGTTAAACAGCCATATCTGGGATGCATGGGCAGATGAAAACGGTTCTATCGGTAAGGCATACGGATATCAGCTTGGAATAAAACATCAGTACAAAGAAGGTCTTATGGATCAGGTTGACCGTGTGTTATTTGATTTAAAAAATAATCCTTATAGCAGAAGAATCATGACTAATATTTATGTGCATCAGGATCTTCACGAGATGAATCTTTATCCGTGTGCGTACAGTATGACGTTTAATGTGACGGGAGACAGACTTAATGCCATATTAAATCAGAGATCACAGGATATTCTGACGGCTAATAACTGGAATGTGGTTCAGTATGCCGTACTGCTGCATATGATGGCACAGGTGAGCGGATTTAAGGCAGGAGAGCTGGTTCATGTTATAGCTGATGCACACATATATGACAGACATATTCCGCTGGTTAAGGAACTGATAAGCAGGGAGCAGCACGAGGCACCGACATTCTGGCTGAATCCTGATGTCAAGAACTTTTATGATTTTACCGTTGATGATGTCAGACTTGACAATTATGTGACGGGACCCCAGATAAAGAATATACCTGTAGCAGTATAGAATGAAGGAGAGAAACGGATGAAATTAATAGTTGCGGTGGACAGAAACTGGGCGATAGGAAATGAGGGAAAGCTACTGGCATCCATACCGGAGGACATGAAATTTTTCAGAACAACAACAACGGGAAATGTGGTTGTAATGGGCAGAAAAACTTTAGAATCATTTCCGGGAAAGAGACCATTGAAGAACCGTGTCAATATTGTACTTACAAGAGATGAAGGATACACAGCGGATGGAGCGGTTATTGTACACGATATAGAGGAACTTTTAGCAAAGCTTGAAGATTATTCTGATAAAGAGATATATGTTATCGGCGGAGGTACAATATATAATCAGCTTTTAAAATATTGTGATACTGCACTTGTCACATATATTGACGATGAGTTTAAAGCAGATACTTATTTTCCGAATCTTGATAAGGATGAATCGTGGAAGATGGCTGATTCAGGCGAAAGAAAAGAGCATGAAGGAACTGTATATTATTTCAGACGTTATGACAAAATGTGAATAATAAACTCTCTGACGGCATATGTTTATATAAAAATGCTGTCAGGGAGTTTTTTTATGGATCAGAATCTTATAGATAGCGGTAACCTTCAGATAAATGTTACAGGGCAGGATAACAGACCGATAAGAAATGCAACAGTGTCCATTTCATATACAGGTGAGCCGGGGAGCATGGTGGAACAGGGAAATACGGATGCATCAGGGCAGCTTCTTGAAAGGGGATTAAAGACACCTCCTATAGAATGGAGCCTTGATCAGAACAATATAAATCAGCCATATGCAGAATACACTCTGAATGTTCAGGCGGAGGGGTATGAGCCGTTTAATGTGTCGGGAGTAGAACTTTTAGCGGACACAACATCAGTTCAGAATATAAATATGACACCCGTTGCACCCGGAGAAGAGGGAAGTAATGTGGTGATACCGGCGCATACTCTTTATGGAGAGTATCCTGAGAAGATACCTGAGAGTGAGATAAAGCCGGTAAATGAAAGTGGTGAGATAGTTTTAAGCCGTGTGGTCGTTCCGGAATATGTTATAGTTCATGACGGTGCACCGTCAGACAGTACGGCAAAGGATTATTATGTTACCTACAGAGATTACATTAAAAATGTGGCATCCAGTGAAATATATGCGACATGGCCGGAACAGACCATAATAGCAAATGTACTTGCAATTATGTCATTTACGTTGAACCGGGTATATACTGAGTGGTACAGAAATAAGGGATATGATTTTACTATTACGTCATCCACTGCATTTGACCATAAATGGATATATGACAGAAACATTTTTGATACAATTTCACTGGTGGTTGACAATATATTTGACCAGTATTTATCAAGGCCAAATGTAAAACAGCCGATTCTTACCCAGTATTGTGACGGAAACAGAGTAAAGTGTCCGAACTGGATGAGCCAGTGGGGGTCTAAGAGTCTTGGTGAAAACGGATATTCGGCAATAGATATACTGAGAAACTATTACGGAAGCAGTATATACATAAATACGGCAGAACAGATATCAGGTATACCGGCATCATGGCCGGGATATGACCTTGATATAGGCAGCAGCGGAAGCAAGGTAAGGCAGTTACAGGAGCAGCTTAACAGGATTGCAGAAGTATATACGGCGATTCCTACAGTCGTCACAGATGGAATATATGGAGAGGCAACAAAGGATGCTGTAACAGAATTTCAGCGAATTTTCGGGCTGCCACAGACCGGAATCACAGACTTTAGGACCTGGTATAAAATATCACAGATATATGTTGGAATAACGAGAATTGCAGAATTAAATTAATATAAATTCCACTTAAAGCAGGAACAGTAAATATCATAACCGGCTTTAAGTGGAATTTTTTTGTAAAAAGCCACTTGACACAATAAGAGACATGCTATAATATAAACAATGTGACACATAATACATCAAAAAGAGACAAAGAGGTGATGCATATGTTTGCGGACAGTTGATAACAGATTTAAGAGTTTATTAATAATGGGAAAGAGAGGAATTGAATGGAGAAAATTAAAAAAATCATAGCAGTTATTCTGATAACTGCAATAACATTTACAGGAGTAGATGTTTCTACGGTAAAGGCATCAGTTTTAAGTTCGGGAAAGTTAAATACTGCCGGAACGATTAACTGGGAGATAACATCAGATGGAGTTCTTACGATAAGTGGTTCAGGAACACCGAAAAGTTATTCATCTGCGGTTGATCTTCCGTGGAATGCATACAGGGAAAAGATTAAGAAGGTGCAGATTAACACGGATACCACGGGAGTGAAAAATATGTCATTCTGGTTTTCGGGATGTAAGAATCTTACATATATAAACCGTTTTCCGGATAATGTTGAAAATATAAAATATACGTTTCGCGGATGTACCTCATTGGAAAAAGTTCCGCAAATACCTTTCACGGTAGTAAATATGAAGGCAACATTTGACGGATGCACGGCATTAAAGTATCTTCCTGAATATGAGGCATATTGTGTATCAAACTGGTCGTATACATATAGGAACTGCTCATCACTGGAGTTTGCATTTGTGCCTGTATCATATCCTGTTACAAGTATAAAAAGCATGTTTCAGGGATGTACTAATCTGAATGCCATAGTTATATTTAACGGATGTATCCAGCTTAAGAAAGAAGAATGTACGGATTTATTTACTGATGCAGCTACGGCAAAAGGAAAAGAGATTAATCTGTTCGGACTTGACTATTCAGAATCCGGGGTGAGAAATCTTCTTGATGCAGAATACGGTAAGGTTACATACAGAGGTGCCATAAAGTCAGGGACAAATTCATATGGTGTAAGTAGTGATGGAAAAACGGGATTTGCCTACGCAAATGATACAAAATATATGTGCATATCGGGGAACGGAAAAACTGCCATTTCTTCTTTGCTTGAGAAGTTTACCGGGCAGACGGATGTGAGATATATAAATATCAGCAGTGGAATAACAGAACTGCCGGACAATGCATTTAAAGGTTTTTATTCTCTTAAGAACATAAATCTGCCGTCAGGGTTGAAAGGTATAGGAAACGGAGCATTCAGGGAATGTGCAGCGTTAGAGCATGTTATTCTTCCGGCAGAACTGGAGAAAATAGGTGATGAAGCTTTTTATGGCTGTAGTGGTATGGACAGTATGTATATACCTGAAAATATAAAGAGTATTGGAAAAGATGTATTTAAAGGAGTGAGTAGTGATTTTTATCTGGAATGCAGGGCTGACAGTGTCATGGTGCAGCAGTATGCGTATGAGAACGGAATAGTATGCAGATATCCGAAGGCAATCAGTATCACATACAGGGGAAATGTTACGGAAGGATGCAAAATTGATGAGAATAGTTTTGAAAGTATAAAACTTGTGTACAGTGACGGAACAAAAGTGGACATACCATTTGAAAATCTGGTTATAGATGAGTATGAAATTATGGCGGGAGATAATGTCATTACAGCTCATTATGGAGATTTTACAACCACATTTAATGTCACAGGTGCAGAAAAGTCTATTGTAGGTCTCACGGCAGTGTATGACAATGAGAGTGAACCGTGTATTGAGGGCGGAAGTATTGATACCAGTTCCATAGCCGTTATAGCAGAATACGACAATAATACAAAGAAGTATCTTAAATATGGTGGAATAACAGGTGAGGAAGGAACAATATCAGATGCAGGATATTATACAATAGACAGTTACAGTCTGGTTATATCAAAGGATGGAAGTGAAAATAAGATTACCATAAGAGCCGGAGTGACAGGAGGCTCACCTGTATCAAAAACCACAACATTAGATATACCGGCTGTCAAAAAAAGTGTTATCGGACTTTCGGCATCATACATCGGAGGAGAAATAGTAGAAGGTATGGGATTGAACGTTGATAACATAGTTGCTTTTGTAAATTTTAATAATGGTACGAAAGAAAGAGTGTTGTTTAGTGGGGAATATAATAAATATGGTCTTGATATAAACACAAATTATATTATTCAGGATGAAAAAGTGGATAATTCAGATGATTTTCCTATATCCGGTGAATATAAATATTCCATAGATGCATACGAGATAAGGAAAGGGGATAACAGGATATCCGTCTGGTGCAGTAACATGTCTGCATCATTTAGCGTTACAGGTATTGATAAGTCCCAGACAGGTATAACGGCAACATATAATGGAAATGTGATAGAAGATGCTGAACTTGATATGGATAAGCTGGATGTTTATGTTACATATAATAATGGAACTATAGAACAGATAGCTGATAAGTCTGTGATATCACTGGCTGAAAATTATGTGATAAAGCAGGGAGATAATTATGTAGATGTAATATATACGGATATGTATACATCAAAACAGTACCGGTGCAGCGTGTATGTAAAGGGTGTGGAGAAAACACCTGTAAAGATAACGAATGTTATACCGGTGAGAACTGATATAGTAGAAGGAGAAAGATACAGTGAAATTGAATATAATCTAACAGTTTTGTATGACAATGGTAAAGAGTATGATGTGATAATGAAATATAACATGGCAGGTTATGTTAAAGCAGGTATAAATAAGATAAAGGTAAATTACAGAGAACTTGAGTATGAAGCAGAGTTTAATGCAGAGGAATTTGTTCCGGTAATAGTTACATCTGTGGGAACAGAAGCACCGGATAAGCTTGAAAAGGGTATGGGAATTATGCTATCCGTAACCTCAAACTCACAGGCTGCACTTGAAGGAAAGGAAATAAACTGGAGCAGCAGTAATACGAATGTGGTAAAAGTGTCAGGGACAGGAATGGTCACAGCGGTAAATTACGGGGAGGCGGATATAACAGCTACCGTAAACGGCAGAAATGCGGTGTACCATGTCGAAGTGCCTATTCCCGAAATAGTAGGAATAGATGCCGTGTATACAAAAAGGGTTCTGGAAGATACAGAGCTTGATGTAAATGATTTGAGGATACGTCTGATACTTGCAAATGATGACACAATTGAACCGGAAGAAATTAACGGAATCGGATTTGAGGACGGATATGTTATAAAGCCGGGTAAAAACAGCGTAAATGTGTATTATATAGATTCTGAAACATCAGTAAAATATGAGTGTACGGTGGAAGTTGAAGGAATTGAAAAAACACCTGTAAAAATACTTGATATAAAACCGGTAAGAAATAATATAGTAGCAGGAGAACCGTTGCATACCCTTGAGTTTGCCGCAGATATTTTGTATGACAATGATAAGACATATAGTGAGATAATAAAATATTCAGGAAAAGGTTTTGTCACAGAAGGAATTAATAAAGTAACAGTGGCATATAAAAATGTGGAAAAAGAAGCAGAATTTAATGGAGAAAAGTTTATTCCGAAAATAGTTCAGGAAAATAAAAGAGATGTGCCGTCAGAAGTATTAATGGATGAAAAAATAAAGTTAGCGGTTACCGGTAACAGTGAAAGTGCAATTGAAAATAAACCTGTTGAATGGAGAAGCAGTGATGAAAATGTAATTAAGGTCAGTGATAATGGTGAACTTGAACTGATAGGCGGTGGAACTGCAGATATTACCGTATATGTCAATGGTGAGACAACGAAAGTAACTATAAGAGTGTTAGTAACTGCAACGGATTTGAAGATAGAAAATGATGATATAACCATGTCTGCAGGAACGTCATGGAATATAAAATATAATCTGGTGCCTGAAAAATCCAATGAAATGATAACATGGGTGTCACAAAATACAGATATTGCAACAGTGTCAAAAGATGGTGTAATAGAGGCGAAGAATATCGGTGTATGTAAAATAACCGGAACAACAGAAATGGGAATAATAAGAGAGATTAAGCTGACGGTAAGAAAAGAAGCTACCAATGTGGAACTTAATTATTCAAAGGCATATATTATAAAAGGAAAAACACTTAAGCTTAAATATCTTATTCCTGAGGGAATGCACACGGGAAGTGTAAGCTGGATAAGTGGAAATAAAAATATAGCAAATGTTACTTCTGCGGGAAAAGTTGTGGCAAAGGGAGTCGGAGCTACAATTATTACCGTAAAAACAGCCGGAGGTAAAACGGCAAAATGCAAGGTTTATGTAAGGACAAACCCGTCGAAAATAACGTTAAATAAAGCAAATGTAACTTTAAAGAAGGGAAAAACATACAAACTAAAGTATTATATTCCAAAGAATTCATATGTTTCAAAAATAACATGGTCTACGGGAAATGCTAAAGTTGCAACAATATCATCTGCAGGGGTGATAAAGGCGAAGAAGACAGGAACAACTATTATAAAGGTTAAAACAAATAATGGCAAAATCGCAAGATGCAAGGTAAAAGTGGTGAAGAATACTAAAAGCTAACATACATTGCAGAGGTTGACAAGAAATGATATAATGGTGGGTAGGATTGTTTAACAGTTTTACTCACCATTATTTTAGTGAAATCGAAAAGGAGCATTTAAAAGATGAAAGAAAAAAAGTATCTGGCACCTGTTATAATGTCACTCTTATTGATCGGAGCACTGATTTATTCAACTAAAGTAAGGGCGGACAATATGCAGGAGTTGCAGAGCAAAAAGAGTGAAAATGAATCAAACATGGAATCTGCACAGGAGCAGGCTTCACAGCTTGAATCATCAAAAAGTGATCTGGAGGCACTGGTAGTCCAGTTTAATTCAGAAATGGAATCACTTGGAAACGATTTAAATGAAATCGAATCACAGATGAAAGCCAAGAAGAAGGAAATAAAAAAATGCAAAAAGAAAATTAAGTCTGCTGAAAAGAAAAAGGACGAGCAGTATAAGGCCATGAAAGAGAGAATACAGTTTTTATTTGAGGCAGGTGATTCAAATTATCTTGAAATATTCTTAAACAGTGAGTCTTTATCAGACAGCCTTAACAGGGCAGAGTATTTCTCACAGTTATATCAGTATGACAGGGAAATGCTTACAAAGTATCAGGATACTCTTGAAGATATACAGAGTAAAAATACGGAACTTCAAAATGAGAAATCCGAACTGTCTGTATTGCAAAAACAAAATGAGGATAAACAGGCAGAGGTATCAAGAAAGATAGCATCTTCCTCACAGCAGATACAGCAGTATTCAGCACAGATATCAGAGGCAGAGTCAAAAGCAATGGAATATGAAAATAATGCAGCCGTGGCTGAGGCTCAGATACAGGAACTGGAAGAAGAATCAAGAAGAGCTGAAGAGGAAAGACTGAGAATCTTGTGGCAGCAGTCGCAGGGACCGGCATTTGATTATTCAGCCAGTGATCTTGAACTTCTGGCAACACTTATACAGGCAGAGGCAGAAAATCAGCCGTATGAAGGAAAACTTGCCGTCGGTTCAGTAGTTATAAACAGAATAAACAGCTCATATTACCCGAATACAATGATGGGTGTTTTATATCAGCCATATCAGTTTACACCTGTAACGGTAAATAACAGATTTGCAATGATACTTGCAAGAGGCGCAAATGCAGAATGTTATCAGGCTGCACAGGAGGTACTGGATGGAAAGATTGTCGGCAGTTGGTTATATTTCAGAACTAATGACGGCTCAAGAACCGGAACGGTTATAGGAGATCATGTATTCTATTAAATAAAGATAAAAAATGCTTGTAAAAAGAGGTTGAAAAGATAACTGTTATAAGGTATAATCTATACAATTTGAGTTAAATTTGGTTTTGCCACATAAAATACAAAATGTGAAAGGATAGGTAAGAAATGAAAGCTTTTCTAATACTTGAAGATGGTACTGTTTTTACCGGTACATCCATTGGATCTACAAAAGAAGTAATAAGTGAGATCGTATTTAATACATCAATGACCGGATACTTAGAAGTTCTGACTGATCCGTCATATGCGGGACAGGCAGTTGTTATGACATATCCGCTTATTGGTAACTATGGAATATGTCATGAGGATATGGAATCATTAAAGCCATGGCCTGACGGATATATTGTAAGAGAATTATCAAGAATCCCTAGCAATTTCAGAAGTGATGATACGATTCAGAACTTTCTAGAGAAAAATGATATTCCGGGTATAGCCGGTATAGATACCAGAGCTCTTACAAAGATTTTAAGAGAAAAAGGTACAATGAACGGAATGATAACCACAAATGAGAATTATAATGTGGAAGAAGTAAAGGAAAAGCTTGGAAAATATAAGCCGGAGGGAGTAGTAAAGAAAGTAACATGTGATGAGAAAAAAGTCCTTCCGGGAGACGGATTTAAAGTAGCACTTATGGATTTCGGCGCAAAGAAAAATATAGCAAGATCGCTGAATGAAAGAGGATGTGAAGTTACTGTTTATCCGGCATTTACATCAGCAGAAGAAATAATAGCATCAGCACCGGACGGAATAATGCTTTCAAACGGACCGGGTGATCCAAAGGAATGTGTTTCAATAATTGAAGAACTTAAAAAGTTATATAATACTGATATACCGATTTTTGCAATTTGTCTGGGACATCAGCTTATGGCACTTGCCAATGGAGCAGATACCCACAAGATGAAATATGGTCACAGAGGTGCGAACCACCCTGTAAAAGACCTTAAGAGCGGACGTGTGTACATTTCATCACAGAACCACGGATATGTGGTTGACAGTGATACTGTTAATCCTGATATTGCCGAGGTTGGATTTATAAATGTAAATGATAAGACTGTAGAAGGTCTGAGATATAAAAATAAAGATATATTTACCGTACAGTTCCATCCGGAAGCTTGTCCTGGACCACAGGATTCAAGCCTTTTGTTTGATGAGTTTATTGACATGATGAAGAGGAGGAAGAACAATGCCTAAGAATCCTAATATAAAGAAAGTATTGGTAATCGGTTCAGGTCCTATCGTAATCGGACAGGCAGCAGAATTTGACTATGCAGGAACACAGGCCTGCCGTTCACTCAAAGAGGAAGGCATAGAAGTTGTACTTGTTAATTCAAATCCGGCAACAATAATGACAGATAAGGATATCGCAGATAAGGTTTATATTGAGCCTCTTACTGTTAAGGTGCTTGAGAAAATTATTTTGGAGGAGAAACCGGACAGCGTTCTTCCTACACTCGGAGGCCAGGCAGGACTTAACCTTGGTATGGAGCTTGAGGAATCAGGTTTCCTTGCAGCAAATAATGTAAAACTCCTTGGTACGACAGCAGAGACTATCAGAAATGCTGAAGGACGTCAGGAATTTAAAGATCTTATGGAGCGAATCGGAGAGCCGTGTGCAGCATCAAAGGTAGTTGAAAATGTCGAGGACGGTATCGCATTTACAAAGACTATTGGTTATCCGGTTGTTTTGAGACCGGCATATACACTCGGAGGAAGCGGCGGTGGAATTGCCCACAACGAGATGGAACTTATAGATATTCTTTCAAACGGACTTCGTCTCAGCCGTGTAGGTCAGGTTCTGGTAGAGAGATGTATAGCCGGATGGAAAGAAATCGAATACGAAGTAATGCGTGACAGTGCCGGAAATTGTATAACAGTATGTAATATGGAAAATATTGATCCGGTAGGTGTACATACAGGAGACAGTATAGTAGTTGCTCCTTCGCAGACGCTCGGAGATAAAGAGTATCAGATGTTAAGAACATCAGCTCTTAAGATTATAGACGAACTTGGAATAACAGGCGGATGTAATGTACAGTATGCACTTCATCCGGAATCATTTGAATATTGTGTAATAGAGGTAAACCCTCGTGTAAGCCGTTCATCAGCACTTGCATCAAAGGCTACAGGATATCCTATAGCTAAGGTTGCAGCTAAGATTGCACTCGGTTATACACTTGATGAAATCAAGAATGCCATCACAGGCAAGACATATGCAAGTTTTGAGCCGGCACTTGATTACTGTGTAGTTAAGATACCTAGACTTCCGTTTGATAAATTTATTATGGCAAAGAGAACACTCACAACACAGATGAAAGCTACAGGTGAGGTAATGAGTATCTGTAACAATTTTGAAGGTGCTCTCATGAAAGCCATCAGATCTCTTGAACAGCATGTTGAAAGCCTTATGGATTATGATTTCACAGGCTATTCAGACGAAGAGCTTCTTAATCAGCTTGACGTGGTTGATGACAGAAGAATCTGGTGTATAGCAGAAGCAATAAGAAGAGGAGTAAGCTATGATGTTATTCACAGTAAGACTCTCATAGATGTATGGTTTATAGACAAGATTGCCATCATAGTTGAGATGGAGAAGGCACTTAAGGAGCAGGAACTTACAAAAGAACTCCTTGCAGAGGCTAAGAGAATAGAATTCCCGGATACTTTAATTGCCAAACTTACTGGAAAGACAGAAAAAGAAATTCATGATTTGAGAATGGAATATGGAATAGTTGCAGGATTTAAGATTGTTGATACATGTGCAGCAGAGTTTGAGGCTTCTACACCATATTATTATTCATGCTTTGGAAGTGAAAATGAGGTTGTCGAGACAAAGCCTGATAAGAAAGTTTTAGTACTCGGTTCAGGTCCTATAAGAATAGGACAGGGTATAGAGTTCGACTTCTGTTCAGTTCACAGTACATGGGCATTTAAAGAAGAAGGCTATGAAACAATTATCATAAATAACAATCCTGAGACGGTAAGTACTGACTTTGATATAGCTGATAAGTTGTATTTTGAGCCACTTACACCTGAGGATGTACAGAATATAGTAGACATTGAGAAACCGGATGGTGCGGTTGTACAGTTCGGTGGTCAGACTGCGATTAAACTTACTGAAAGCCTTATGAAAATGGGAGTTTCGATTTTGGGAACAAAGGCTGAGGATGTAGATGCCGCAGAGGACAGAGAGCTTTTCGATGAGATTCTTGAACAGTGTCAGATACCTAGACCGGCAGGCCATACAGTATTCACTGTAGAGGAAGCAAAGAAAGCAGCAAATGAACTGGGATATCCGGTACTTGTCAGACCGTCATATGTTCTTGGCGGACAGGGTATGCAGATTGCTACTGATGACTCAGAGATTGAAGAGTTCATGAACATTATAAACAGAATAGCACAGGATCATCCGATACTTGTAGATAAATATCTTGTCGGAAAAGAAATAGAAGTAGATGCCGTATGTGATGGAGATAATATTCTTATTCCTGGAATAATGGAACACATTGAGAGAGCAGGAGTCCATTCAGGAGACAGTATTTCCGTATATCCTGCACAGTCACTTGATGATAAGACAATTGCCACAATAGAAGAGTATACAAAGAGACTTGCACGTTCATTACATGTAAAAGGTATGATAAATATCCAGTTTATCGTATGCCATGGTGAGGTGTATGTTATAGAGGTAAACCCTCGTTCAAGCCGTACTGTACCATATATCAGTAAGGTTACCGGTATACCTATCGTAAAACTTGCAACAAAGGTTATCATCGGACATAAGATAGAAGAACTCGGCTATAAACCGGGACTTCAGCCAAATGCTGACTATATCGCAATCAAGATGCCTGTATTCTCATTCGAGAAGATAAGAGGCGCAGATACATGCCTTGGACCTGAAATGAAGTCTACGGGAGAGTGTCTTGGAATAGCAAAGACATTTGATGAAGCATTATATAAAGCATTCTTAGGTTCAGGAGTAAATCTTCCTAAACATAAGAAGATGATTATCACTGTAAATGATGCAGACAAACATGAGGCAATATCAATCGGAAAACGTTTTGAAAAACTTGGATATGAAATATATGCCACAAGAAGTACAGCTAAGGTGCTTAATGAAAATGGAGTAAATGCAATAAAGGTCAACAAGCTTTCACAGGAAGCTCCGACAGTTATAGATTTACTGCTTGAGCATAAGATAGATATAGTTGTAGACACACCTACACAGGGAAGAGACAAGTCAAGAGACGGATTCCTTATAAGACGTATCTCAATAGAAACCGGTGTAAACTGTTTCACATCATTGGATACAGTGAATGCGTTGCTTACAAGTCTTGAAAGTAATGTAAAGGACAATCTTTCAGTTATAGATATAGCACAGATATAATCGGATAAAAAGCCCGTACATAATGGTACGGGCTTTTATACTTAAAGAAGACTGTCAGCGGATGGAAATGTGCAAAAGAATTTTATCCGCCAGGGCTATAATGTATGCGATTATTGTATAAAAGGATATCAAAATGGCAGAATAAAATATAAAACGCCCGGCTCCTACAGAGGAAATATCCATGAAAAAATACGGATAAGGTCCGGCTATGATATAACCGCGTATCATTGTCGCGGTAAAATAACAGACAGGGAGAATGAGCCAGTACAGAGGATGCCTGAAACTAATCTGTCCTTTAGGCTCAAAGAGAATCCAGTCGGATACCGTAAATAGCGGAGTCAGATAATGTACAAATAAATCATTGGTACTGACAGTTCCATTTACCCCGGAGCACATTGAAAAGTAGCTTCTTTTAAGTACAAATTGAAAAATCAAAAATGTAACGGTAATAGAAGAAAGACATATGCCCCGAAGTAAAACATTATTAAATCTGTAAGGATATATTGATTTCAGAGACATTTCCCTGTAACTGTCAAAGCATAAAAAAATAAAAAGAATCATACACAAAAGATTACTCTGTATGGTGAAAAATGAAAACATATGCCGGTTGTGGGATATATCAGAGAAGGAAAGGTGTCTGAGTATACCAGAGATTATGAATAAAAGTGAGAAAATCCTGTATAAAAATGCAAAAAATGAATTTCTGATAAACATAAAGGCCCCTCCCTGCTGAGAATAAACATTTATTCGACAATGGATTTAAAACTCTTCTTATAGTATTTTATATCAGTGTTTTATTTATTCATTTAATGTGATATGATAAGTAGAGTTGCTAAATGATAAGAACGTGATTGGAGAGAACTTCTGATGATAGAATTAAAAGAAAATAAACTGGATATAGATACATATTTAACGTTAAGAAAATCGGTAAACTGGAAAAAATTAAGTGTACCCCAGGCAAAAATGGCATTAGAGCACAGTTTGTTTACCGTGTGTGCATATGATGAAGAAGGAAATGCTGTGGGGATGGGAAGAATAGTCGGTGACGGTGTGGTTATAGATTATATTCAGGATCTTGTTGTGAGACCGGAATGTCAGGGAAAAGGTGTCGGCAGAATGATACTTGAAAGACTTATTAAATATGTGAAATCAACAAAGCTTGATGATACTGAGATTATGCTGTGTCTTATGTGTGCGAAAGGAAGAGAAGAATTTTATAAGAAATTTGATTTTATTGCCAGACCGACAGAAGCGTTGGGACCGGGAATGATACAGTATATCAGATAGGAAATTGAAAACGAGGTGTTGTATGGAGAAAATAAGAATATACCTTATCAGGCATGGAAGACAGGAGAGCGCACTGTGTAATGTCGATGTAAAATTGTGCAAGGCCGGAATTAAACAGGCAGAACTTGTGGGAGAAAGACTAAAAACATATGGTATCCGAAAGATATATTCAAGTAATCTTATAAGGGCTGTAGAGACAGCACATATTATTAATAAAAATATAAATGTAAGCCATGAGTGTATGGAAGGGCTTAAGGAAATAGATTTTGGAGAATTAACGGGACTTGAGGACAGCGTTATAAAGGAAAAATTCAGTGATTTTCTAAAGAAGAGAGATCTGTATGATGAGGACATGCCGTTTCCTGATGGGGAAAACGGTAAACAGGTATATGACAGGGCAAAAGAGTGTATTGACAAAATTGTGGAAGAAGCTTTGGAAGATAATATGGACAGTATTGCTGTCGTTTCCCACGGAGGAACAATAAGAAGCATACTTGCAGGACTTCTTGGTATGCCTATGGAGAAAAGACTTTTATTTTCAAAGACAATGGAGAATACAGCGATAACGCAGATAGATTATAATACGAAAATGAATAGATACTATGTTGAAAGGATAAATGATTATGCGCATCTTGAGGGGCATGATGATTTATTAAGAAAATATTTTAAATAGATGATTTGACTATTGGGAAAATAAATGTTAAAATATATAAAAGCAAACAAATGTTCGAAATAAAAGAAAGAGGAGTTTCAGATGGCTGGCAAAGTGACGAATAATTATGATGCAAACAGCATTTCAATATTGGAAGGTCTTGAAGCGGTAAGAAAAAGACCTGGTATGTACATAGGAAGTGTATCAACAAAAGGTTTAAATCATTTAATATACGAAATAGTAGATAACTCTGTTGATGAACATCTGGCAGGACACTGTAATGAGATACACGTAACACTTGAGAAGGATGGTACTGCGGTTATCAGCGATAACGGACGAGGTATTCCTGTTGGAATTAACGAGAAGGCAGGTATACCGGCAGTTGAGGTCGTGTTTACGGTACTTCATGCAGGAGGAAAGTTTGGTGATGGAGGATATAAGATATCAGGAGGACTGCACGGTGTTGGTGCGTCAGTTGTAAATGCACTTTCTGAATGGCTGGAGGTAACCATAAAGGTAGACGGAAAAGTATATATGCAGCGATATGAGAGAGGCAAGGTAATGTACCCTCTCAAAGAAATCGGAACATGCAGGAAGAATGATACGGGAACTACTGTAAGGTTTCTTCCGGACGGAGAGATATTTGAAAAGACATATTTTAAAGCCGAAGCCATAAAGAGCCGGCTTCATGAAACGGCGTACCTCAATCCGCAACTGTCCATATATTTTACAAATAAGAGATTTTCAGAAGAAGAGGAAATCGTATTTAATGAGCCT
Organism: uncultured Lachnospiraceae bacterium; assembly: GCA_902763335.1. Lineage (GTDB taxonomy): Bacteria > Bacillota > Clostridia > Lachnospirales > Lachnospiraceae > UBA2821. Next base: position 25,956 of record CACWRR010000012.1, read on the forward strand.
GACGGAATCAAGGCTTATGTAAGAAATCTGAATAAAGATAAAGAAACAGTGCATGATGTTATATATTTTAAACATGCGGTGGATGGAATAGAAGTCGAAGCGGCATTTCAGTTTGTTAATGAGTTTCAGGAAAATATTCTGGGATTTTGTAATAATATTTATACCCAGGAGGGTGGAACACATATTACAGGTTTTAAGACAAAGTTTACAACGGTTATAAATCAGTATGCAAGGGAACTCGGCATTTTAAAGGAAAAGGATTCAAACTTTACGGGAATGGATGTAAGAAACGGAATGACGGCAGTTATTGCAATAAAGCATCCTGATCCTAGATTTGAGGGACAGACTAAGACAAAGCTTGATAATCCTGATGCGGGTAAGGTGACAGCCGAAGTTACCGGTGAGCAGATTCAGTTGTATTTTGACAAGAATCTTGACGATTTGAAGGCGGTAATAGGGTGTGCCGAAAAGTCAGCAAAGATAAGGAAAGCAGAGGAAAAGGCAAAGACTAACATGCTAGAAAAACCAAAGTTTTCCATAGACAGCAATGGAAAGCTTGCAAACTGTGTGAGCCGTGATCCTAAAGAGTGTGAAGTGTTCATAGTAGAGGGAGATTCGGCCGGTGGTTCTGCAAAAACGGCAAGGAACCGTCACACACAGGCCATACTGCCTATCAGGGGAAAGATTCTGAATGTTGAGAAGGCATCCATGGACAAGGTGCTTGCAAATGCAGAAATAAAGACTATGATAAGTGCATTCGGATGTGGATTCTCAGAGGGGTATGGTAATGATTTTGATATTTCCAAACTTCGTTATGATAAGATTGTTATCATGACGGATGCGGATGTTGATGGAGCACATATAGCGACGCTGTTACTTACATTTTTCTATAGATTCATGCCGGAGCTTATACATCAGGGACATGTTTATCTGGCTATGCCACCGTTATATAAAGCGATACCTAAGAAGGGCAAAGAGGAATATCTTTATGATGACAAGGCACTGGAGAAATACAGAAAGACACATACGGGATTTTCATTGCAGAGATATAAAGGTCTCGGTGAAATGGATGCAGAACAGTTATGGGAGACAACACTTAATCCTGAGACCAGAATTTTAAAGAGAGTAGAGATAGAAGACGGAATGATGGCGTCAGAGGTTACAAGTATGCTTATGGGAAATGATGTACCGCCGAGAAGGAAGTTTATTCATGACCATGCAGATGATGCGGATTTGGATTTATAGAGAATGGAGAATAAGATATGGCAGAACAGATATTGACATCTGAATATTCAGAACTTATGCAAAAATCATATATAGACTATTCAATGAGCGTTATATGTCAGAGAGCGGTGCCGGATGTAAGAGACGGACTCAAACCGGTTCAGAGACGAGTTCTGTATGCGATGGATCAGCTCGGACTTAATTATGACAAGCCTCACAGAAAGTCGGCACGTATTGTAGGTGATACGATGGGTAAATATCACCCACACGGTGACAGTTCTATATATGAGGCGCTTGTAGTGCTTGAACAGGATTTTAAAAAGGGAATGGCACTTGTTGACGGTCATGGTAACTTCGGCTCCATAGAGGGAGACGGCGCTGCTGCAATGCGATACACGGAGGCAAAGCTAAAGAAATTTACCCAACAGGTGTATCTGGCAGATTTGGATAAAAATGTGGTGGACTTTTTACCTAATTTTGATGAAACCGAGAAAGAACCGGAGGTATTGCCGGTGCGTGTGCCGAATGTTCTTATTAACGGAGCGGAGGGTATAGCTGTAGGTATGACTACAAGTATTCCTACACACAATCTCGGTGAGGTTATAGATGCTGTGGTTGCATACATGGATAATAATAACATAACGACAGCGGAACTTATGAAGTATGTTGCAGGACCGGATTTCCCGACAGGCGGAATCGTGGTGAATAAAAGTGAACTGTTAAACATATACGAAAATGGAACAGGCAAGATTAAAATCAGGGGTAAAGTTGAATTTGAAAAGGGAACAGGACGTTCAGACAGGGATAAGCTTGTTATAACAGAGATACCTTATACAATGATAGGAGCCAACATAAGCAAATTTATATCAGATGTGGTTGAACTTATAGAGACTAAAAAAACACAGGATATTGTTGACGTTTCAAACCAGTCATCCAAAGAGGGAATAAGGATAGTTCTTGAACTTAAAAAGAATGCAGACGTTGAAAAACTTGAAAATATGTTATACAAGAAAACAAGACTTGAGGACAGCTTTGGCGTTAATATGCTGACTATAGTTGACAAAAAGCCGGAAGTGCTCGGACTTAAAGGAATTATAAAACATAATGTTGATTTTCAGTACGAGATACAGACAAGAAAGTATACAACACTTCTTAATAAGGAACTTGAACAGAAAGAGATTAAGGAAGGTCTTATAAGAGCGTGTGATATGATAGACCTTATTATAGAAATACTTAGAGGAAGCAACAGTCTCAAAGAGGCCAAAAACTGTCTTATAAACGGTATCACGGATAATATAAAATTTAAGAGTAAGGAATCGGAGCTTTATGCAAGTAATCTGAATTTTTCAGAAAAGCAGGCGCAGGCAATACTTGATTTGCGTTTATATAAGCTTATCGGTCTTGAAATTCTTGCATTACAGAAAGAATATGAAGAGATTCTTGGAAGGATTGCAGAATATGAAGAAATATTATCGGACCGTAAAGCCATGGCGAAGGTTATAAAGAAAGAATTGTTAAAAATAAAGAAAGAGTATGCTATACCGCGAAAGACAGTGATAGTAGACGGTAAGGAAGCAGTATATGTTGAGAATCCTATAGTTGAGCAGGAAGTTGTTTTTGTAATGGACAGATTTGGATATGCAAAAACGATAGATGTCAGTGCTTTTGAAAGAAATTCTGATACGGTCACAAATGAGAATAAATATGTATTCCGGTGTATGAATACTGATAAAGTGTACATATTTACCGATACGGGAAGCATGCACAGCATAAAGATAAAGGATGTACCGTTTGTCAAAGTAAAAGATAAGGGAACACCTGTGGATAATCTTGGCAATTATGACAGTAAGGGTGAAAATATCATATACATATGCAGTGCAGATGACATAAAGAATAAGAAGCTGTTATTCACAACAGAACAGGGAATGATGAAGCTTGTTGAGGGAAGCGAATTTGATGTATCAAAGAGAACGGTTATGGCAACGAAACTTCTTGAAAATGACAGGGTTGTGAGTATCGTAGCAACAGGTATTCAGCAGACGATGATAAATGACGGTATCCCGGATGATGATATGGGAATGTTTGCCATGTCAGGGGGCTCAGGTGATGATGCAGGTCAGATGGAATTTGACATGTTCATGGATGCCGGTATGGGATATGAAGAGGCACAGACATTTGATATTGTAGTCTTACAGACGAATGACGGTATATTTTTAAGATTCAGGCTTGAAGAGATACCGGAGAAAAAGAAGGGTGCTGTCGGTGTAAAGGGGATTAAGCTTAATGAGGATGACTATGTAAGCAAAGTGTATGTAATAGATGCAGGAGATAATACAGTAGTAGAATGTAATGGAAAGCAGGTTTCGCTCAGAAATCTTAAAACAAATAAACGTGGAGCAAAGGGAACGAAGGTCAGAGGAAAATAAATGTATACTATGGATTACAAGGCAGCCAGGGAGTATGTAGACAGAATTAATTCAAGAAAGGGAAGTGTGCTCGGACTTGAAAATATTAAAAATTTGCTTAAGTGCATGGGAAATCCGCAGAATGATACACCGATAGTACATGTGGCAGGAACAAATGGCAAGGGTTCATTTACAGCCATGCTTTCATCTGTTCTTTCGGATGCAGGGTACAATACAGGAATATATGTTTCACCGTCAGTATTTGATTACAATGAGAGAATACAGATAAACGGAAATAATATATCTGATGATGAGTATGCATATGAAATAGGACAGATAAAAAAATGTATTGATGAGAATTTTCCGGATGAAAATGAACAGCCGACAGCCTTTGAGATAGAGACAGCCGCAGCGTTTGCATTTTTCATGAGAAAAAAGTGTGATATAGCGATAATAGAGACCGGAATGGGTGGAAGAGATGATGCAACAAATGTCTGTGATAATCCTGTTATGTCTGTGATAATGTCCATAAGTATGGACCATATGACATTTCTCGGTGACACTATAGAGAAAATAGCAGCATGTAAAGCCGGGATAATAAAAAATGAAAGACCTGTGGTGGTATATGGACAGAGTGAAGAGATTGTTAATACAATAATGAAAGAAGCAGCATTAAAACATTCAAAAGCAGTTATAACAAAACCGGCAGAGAATGTCATATATGATTGTACGGAGACATCGTTTTCGTATACGGATGCTGATGCTCATAAATATAAGGATATGCGTATAGGATTGTGTGGAACGTATCAAAAGGATAATTGTGCGGTTGTGATAGAGGCAGTAAATATACTTAACAGTAACGGCTTTAATATATCACTAAAGCACTTGTACAGCGGGGTGGCACGGGCTACATGGAACGGCAGATTTGAAAGGATAGGAAAAAATCCGGACTTCTATATAGATGGTGCACATAATCCGGGGGCAGCCCTGAGACTCAGAGAAAGTATTGAAAAATATTTTGAGGGAAAAAAACTTATATATATAGAAGGTGTTCTGGCTGATAAGGATTATGAGCAGATAGAAAAGCAACTGGCAGGAAAGGCTGAGTATATATACACGGTGACACCGGATAATCCGAGGGCATTGCCGGCAGAAAAACTGGCAGAATGTATATCAGTATATAACAGTAATGTATCAGCCGTTAAAAGCATTGACAAAGCCGTTGAAATGGCAATAGACAAGGCTAAATCCATAGAAAAAGAGAGTGGAGAAGAAGCAGTTATAATATCATTCGGTTCACTTTCGTATCTGGCAGATGTAAAGAAAGCTTATAGCAATAAAATTATATAAAAAGGAGTAATGTAAATATGAAAATAGGAAACAAAGAGTTTAATTTAAATGAAAACGTATACATTATGGGAATATTGAATGTAACACCGGATTCGTTTTCTGATGGTGGAAAGTATAATCATATTGATGCGGCAGTGAAACATGCAGAGGAAATGATAAAAGATGGTGCTGACATAATAGATATAGGAGGTGAATCTACAAGACCCGGATATACATTACTGTCGGACGAGGAAGAGATTTCAAGAGTGGTACCGGCTATAGAGAAGGTTAAGGAGAATTTTGATATTCCGGTATCCATAGATACATACAAGAGTAAGGTTGCACAGGCTGCAATTGAAGCAGGGGCAGATTTGGTTAATGATATCTGGGGATTAAAATATGACAAGGACATGGCGGGAGTCATTGCAATGTATGATGTACCATGCTGTCTTATGCATAACAGAAATCTGGAAACTACGCCATACAATAATTTCCTCACAGATGTTTTAAATGATTTACAGGAATGTGTAAATATTGCACATAAAGCAGGAATAAGTGATGATAGAATAATTCTTGATCCGGGTGTTGGATTTGGCAAGAATCTGGAGATGAATCTGCAGATAATGAATAATCTGGAACTGTTAAAGCTGTTAGGATATCCGGTATTGCTTGGAACATCGAGGAAATCAATGATTGGACTGACACTTAATCTGCCGGCTGATGACAGAGTTGAGGGTACGGTAGCAACCAGTGTTATCGGTGTTATGAAAGGCTGTTCTATTATAAGGGTACATGATGTTAAAGAAAATAAGAGAGCAGTGAAGATGACAGAAGCTATATTAAAACACTAATGAATGGAGGCGTGCAGATGTTGAAAAGAAGATTTAGCAGTATGATTGCTGCCATGGCAGCAATAGCGATGGTTGGAACAGGCACGGTTACGGCTTACGGGGAAAATGAAGTTAAATATCCTGTTATGCCTGAGATTAAGGAAGAGGTGCAGATTGACAGAGTCGGCAATGATGAGACACCGCTTCAGGGAACTGCATCACTTACAAAGTATGATCCGAGAGGGAGCAAAGTGTCAGGTATAAGAAATCAGGGCAGTTATGGAACATGCTGGGTATTTTCATCGGTGGCAGCCATGGAGAGCAATCTCATAAAGAAGAAACTTGCACCAAAGTCAGTCGACCTATCGGAGAATCAGCTTTTATATTATTTTTATCATGCAGGAACAGATAAACTCGGTTATACAAAGGGAGACAAGAATGTATGCCTTGATAATTATCTCATGGTTGGAGGTATACCTATAAGTCTTGGATTGTCAACTATGACAGGCATGGGTGTAACTACGGAAAAAGTATCGCCATATTTGTCAACACCTAAGAAAAATATCTGTTATAGCGGTGCGTATGATGTGAATGAAGTTCATTATTATGATTATTCGATAGCAACTACCAAAAAGGCAATAAGTAAATATGGTGCCGTGGTATGTGCCATGTATATGGATACAGGATATTTTGATGATACAACAAACGCATATTATTGTTATAATAATATGAATACAACAAATCATGGAGTAACAATTGTCGGATGGGATGATAACTACAGCAGATATAACTTTGGAACGTCATATGCGCTGCCGTCATCAAATGGTGCATGGATAGTGAAGAACAGTTATGGAACATCATTTGGTGATAACGGTTATATGTACATGTCATATGAAGATAAGAATATCACATCATTATGTACATTCGATATGATTAAGGCATCACAAAATTATGATAACTATTATCAGCATGACGGCTCAAGCGGGATGTGGTACTTTAACATTTCAGCGGGAGATTCGGTAGCCAATGTATATACGGCAAAGGGCAGTAAGAGCGGATGTTGTGAAGTACTTAAGGCAGTAAGTCTGTGCAGTTATACTGAAAATGTGAGATATTCTCTTCAGGTATATACAGGAATTACAAATAGCTCTGATCCTACGAGTGGTACTCCGATGTTTTCAAAACCACAGACAGGAAAGTTAAGCGAAGCAGGATATTCTAAAGTAAAACTTAAAAAAGCGGTAACTCTTGCAAATGGTGAAAAGTTTGCTGTTGTTGTTAAATTTTTAGATCAGTGTAAATTTGCAGTTGAGACGGGATATACGAATGTGTATGTAAAGTATGTTGCAAATATAGGTAAAAAGAAGAGTTTTTGGAGGTCCGATTATTTTAATATATGGACGGATATAGGATATGAAGATGCAATAGCACGTATAAAGGCATATACGGATGAATCATCAAAGAAGGTCTCATATAAGATAAATAAGACATCTGTAAGGCTTAAAGCTGGTAAGAAGTATAAGCTGCGCATAAGTGCAAATCCGTCGGGGGCTAAGAGAAATGTAGTGTGGACATCCACAAACAAATCTGTGGCGGTAGTCAGCAAAAATGGCTATGTAACGGGAAAGAATAAAGGACGCACAACAATCAGTGCAAAATTTTCAGCAGGAAACAAGATAAAAACATTAAAATGCAACGTAAAGGTTAATTAAATACAAAATCAGAGGGACATTATGATATAGCTGTCTGTTGACAGATGAATATCATGATGTCCCTCTTTTTTTAATAATATAAAGTTCAGGCGGTACGTTCAACGACACTCTTACCCCGCCAGCCACCTTTAATCCAGCGGATAAACACAACGACACCTCTTAATATTTCATCCATTGCCATGGCAATCCATATGCCGGTAAGTCCCATATTTAATACAATTCCAAATAAATATCCAAATAGTACAGACACACCCCACATTGATGCCATACCAAGATAAGTAGGGAATTTTACATCACCGGCGGCACGCATGCTGTTGATTACAACGAGGTTGGTTGTACGTCCCATCTCAAGAAATATGCATATAAACATTATTTTATGCCCGAGGCTTATAACTTCAGAATTGCTTGTAAATAAGCTGAGAGTGAATGGACTTACTAAAAAATTCACAAAGGCAATACATACAGATATAAACAGGGATAATCGTAATGTTGATAATACTTTGCCATATGCGTATTCATTATCATCAGCACCGACAGCCTGCCCCACAACGATGGCAGTAGCCATGGCAGCTGATATGGAAAACAGGTAGGCAAAGTTGCTTAACATTGTACAGTATATTTTCGTATTTGTGTAAACAGTAGAGTTAAATGAGTTTATAAATACGAGAATAATTAACTGGGCAATATTGTATGATATATTTTCACCGGCAGTAGGCAGACCTAATTTCAGCAGCTTCAGCAACGTGTGTTTAGGGAACGGTTTAAGGTATTTCAAAGCAATTGTTCCGTCTATCTTAAATATAAAGTATATAATGGCAACGACTACGGCAAAGAGTTTGCTTCCGGTGGTGGATATTGCCACGCCCTTAACACCAAGGTTTAAAAACTTTAATGGTCCATATAGGAAACAGTAGTTTCCTATAATATTAGTAAGATTCATACCTATGGCAATAAACATACCGATTTGAGTCTTTCCGTTATTTCTGAATATCTGGGAAAATGTATCAAATAAAGCTTCTAAAAATATAAATCCTCCAACGATTGACATATAATCTTCAGCATATGGAACCATAGGAGACGGTATTTTCATGGCTTTTGCGATAAATGAGCTGCCAAGAAGTATAATAAGACTGACAATGCCGCTTATTACCAGATTAAAGGCAACAGATACTGTATATATTTCGTTAAGCTTATCTTTTATTTTTGCACCTATGTATTGTGCTACAATTACTCCGGTTGCGCTGGAAATAATTGAAAACGTAAGTGTGAGAAATCCCATTATCTGATTTGCATTACCTATTCCGCCGACTGCATTATCAGAATAGTTACTGAGCATGATTGTGTCGATGTACCCAAGACACATTGCCAACAGTGATTGCACGAATATAGGCCAGCCGAGTTTGAAGAGTGACATGTTTCGTATGTCTGCATCGGACTGAGCCATTTTTTTTGTGTTTGCTCCCATATTTGTCTCCTCCGTTAAAAATTGATGTAAAAATTAATGATAATAGTATTATAATTGCAAAAACATAAAATGTCCACAGTCAAAACTGCTAAAAAGTAGTACTATAGTAACAAGAAACGCGTTGATACGATATTATGGTGGGAGGGTTTAAAACATTGACAATTTGATAGAAACTGATTTATTATATGGTTTGATTAAAAACAGATACATAGTATTTATTTGGAAAGGCAGAGACTATAAAATGTGCAGATATAAAAAGAGTATTCGAGTGGTATTAATTGTATGTATTATCATGTGGCTTGGAGTGATATATTCATTTTCAGCAAAAAACGGAGTGAGTTCGTCAGCGTGCAGCGGCGGAATAACAAAAAAAGTATTAAAAGTTATATATCCGTCCTATGTAAATAAAGATGCGGAAACGAGAGAAAAAATATTTCAAAAGACAAACTATTATATAAGAAAGACAGCTCATTTTGGCGAGTATGCCATACTGGCAGTACTGATAACATTTTTTTTATTAACCTTTAACATGAGTTTTATTAGTGCTATAATATTTACGGTTGCCCTCTGCATGGCAATGGCAGCAGGAGATGAAATTCATCAGATGTTTGTGGATGGAAGGAGTCCACAGATAAAAGATGTGTGCATAGATACATGTGGTGCCTGTGCAGGAGCCGTATTTGCAGCGGTTGTCTGTTATGCAGGTAAAATAATATATAATAGAAAGAGAAAAGAGGTATAGCAAGATGATATCGGATAAGATGACAGCATTTGTACAGGGAAGTTCGGTTATAAGAGCTATGTTTGAGGAAGGAAAGAACATGGCAAAAAAATATGGACAGGAAAATGTATATGATTTCAGTCTGGGTAATCCAAATGTTCCTGCACCGGCTTCGGTTAATAAGGCCATAAAAGATATAATAGATGAGGAAGATTCAGTATTTGTTCACGGATATATGAGTAATTCAGGTTATGAAGATGTGAGGGCAAGTATTGCGGCATCATTAAATAAAAGGTTTGGTACCGGATTTGCGGAAAATAATATAATAATGACTGTAGGAGCAGCAGGCGGGTTAAATGTTATTCTTAAGACACTGTTAAATCCGGAGGACGAGGTTATAACATTTGCACCATATTTTGGTGAATACCGTTCATATGTGGGGAATTATGACGGAAAGCTGGTAGTAGTATCACCTGATACCGATACATTCCAGCCAAAGTTCGATGAATTTGAGCAGAAAATAACAGCAAAGACAAGAGCAGTAATAATGAATAACCCAAACAATCCTACCGGTGTTGTTTATTCAGAAGAAACGTTGAAAAAACTTGCAGTTATTATGGAGAAAAAGCAGAAAGAGTATGGAACAGATATTTACCTTATATCTGATGAGCCATACAGGGAGCTGGTGTATGACGGAGTGACAGTGCCATATCCGACAAAATATTATAAGAATACGATTGTCGGATATTCATATAGTAAGTCATTATCACTGCCGGGTGAACGAATCGGATATCTTGTCATACCGTCAGAGGTAAGTGATTATGAAAATGTGTCTGCAGCGGCAAATGTTGCCACACGAATACTCGGATTTGTAAATGCACCTTCGCTTATGCAGAGGGTAGTCGGAAGATGCGTGGATGCGGAAGTAAATATTGAACCTTATAACAGAAACAGAGAGCTTTTGTATAATTCTCTTAAAGAATACGGATATGAGTGTGTAAAGCCGCAGGGAGCATTTTACTTATTTGTGAAATCACCGTCTGAGGATGAGACAGAGTTTGTAAATGCTGCAAAGAAACATCATATTCTGGTAGTTCCGGGTACATCATTTGCATGTCCGGGATATGTAAGAATAGCGTATTGTGTAGCATATGATACTATTAAAAATTCTTTACCGGGATTTAAAGAACTGGCACAGGAATTTGGATTATAAGATAAAAGGAGATTAACAGATATGAAAGCATGGGAAAAAAACATTAGAAAAATAGCACCGTATGTACCCGGAGAACAGCCTAAGGTTAAGGATGTTATAAAACTTAATACAAATGAAAATCCTTATCCGCCGGCACCGGAGGCACTTGAGGCAAATAAAAAGTTTGATACAGATATACTGAGACTGTATCCCGATCCGGATGCGACAATACTTACAGAGGAACTGGCAAAGTTTTATGGACTTGATAAAGAGAACTTTTTTGTCGGAGTGGGGTCAGATGATGTATTGTCTATAGCATTCCAGACATTTTTTAATTCAGATAAGCCTATAATGTTTCCGAATATTACATATTCATTTTATTGTGTGTGGGCAGATATGTATAAGATTCCATATACATGCCCGAAACTAGATGGGGATTTTAAACTTGTAAAAGAGGATTATTATGCGGAAAACGGTGGGGTGATTTTTCCTAATCCGAATGCACCGACTGCAATACTTGAACCGTTGTCTACAATAGAAGATATACTTATGCACAATCAGGATGTAATAGTAATAGTAGATGAGGCATATATAGATTTTGGCGGAGAGTCAGCTATAAAATTGCTTGATAAATATGAAAATCTGCTGGTTGTACAGACATTTTCAAAGGCACGTTCCATGGCGGGAATGAGAATCGGATACGCAATAGGCGGAAAAAGACTTATAAAGGCAATGAATGATGTTAAGTTTTCGATAAATTCTTATACAATGAACCAGCACTCACTGCTTGTGGGTTCAAAAATCATAGCAGACAGGGAATATTTTAACGAAACTTTGAAAAAGATTGTAAATACAAGAGAAAATGCAAAGAAGAAACTGACAGAATTAGGATTTACTTTTCCTGATTCAAAGGCAAACTTTATATTTGTAACACACGAAAAATATAAGGCAAAGGATATATTTGAATATCTTAAATCAAAGAATATATTTGTACGATACTTTAATACACCGGGAATTGACAATTATCTGAGAATCACGATAGGAACAGATGAACAGATGGAAAAATTATATGAAGCACTCGAAGAGTACATAAAGTAATTATGAAAGATTTAACAAAGGGAAGTCCATTAAAGCTTATTCTTCAATTTGCATTTCCGGTATGTCTCGGAAATATATTTCAGCTGTTTTACAGTCTGGCAGATACAAGAATAGTAGGAAAATATCTTGGCGTAAATGCGCTGGCAGCAGTAGGCTCGACCAATTCATTAAATTCCATGATTATAGGCTTTTTACTTGGAATGACAAATGGTTTTGCGATAATTGTTGCCAGATATTTTGGCGCAAAGAAATATAGTGACATGAAGAAATCTGTTGCTGCCACTTTCGAGATAGGAATACTTGTTTCTATATTATTTACGGTTGTAAGTACATTTTTTCTGAATAATATATTGAGATTTTTAAATACACCGGATGAGATTATAGGGATGTCGGCGGATTATTTCAGAATAATACTTTTTGGGATGACGGCATCAATGTTATACAATGTGTGTTCAGGGATACTCCGTGCAGTGGGTGATTCGGTCACACCGCTTTGTTTTCTGGTTGCATCTACTCTCAGCAATGTAGTACTCGATCTTGTGTTTATAAGAAGATTTCAAATGGGTGTTAAAGGTGCTGCGTATGCTACAGTGCTGTCAGAGGTTATGGCATTTGTGGCGTGTATGATTTATATGTGGATTAAGTATCCGGTATTGAGGTTTGGTGTAAGTGACATGAAACCTAAGGCAAGATTATGCCGTGAAATGTGTTCAACGGGATTTTCCATGGGATTTATGCTGTCGCTCATTAATATCGGTTCGGTTGCATTGCAGACATGCATTAACAGATTTGGCGAAAATATTATAATAGCTCATACTGCGGCAAGAAAAATCACTGATGTTTTTATGCTTCCGTTTACTGTGTTTGGAACGACTATGGCTACATATTGCGGACAGAACTATGGAGCAGGAGAGTATGGAAGAATAAGAACCGGAGTAAAGGAAGTTCTGTATATTACATGGGGATGGTGTGCAATGGTACTTGTGGTATCATATACTGTGGCTCCCGTGCTTATTAAGGCGGTTACGGCAAGCAGTGAACCGGAAGTGATAAATACGGCAACGCTGTATCTTAAGGTGAATACAATACTATATTTTGTATGCACACTTATTTGCATCCTCAGAAATGTAATGCAGGGAATAGGAGACAGTGTGACACCGATAGTATCAAGCGGTATAGAGCTGGCAACAAAGGTTGCGGTGGCGGCAGGACTGGCTCCGTTTCTTGGATATATGGCGATAATTATAGCTGAACCCATAAGCTGGGTGTTAATGGTTATACCTATACTGATTAAAATAAAATCAAATCCTGTATTTAAGTCGAAAAAAGTGTAGAAATGTAAAAAAGTATGTACAAATTATAATGATGTATGTTATTATGATTACGCAAAAATAATATAAAGGAGAAAATAAAATGGTAATGAACTTTATCAGAGGCTTCTGCATGGCATTGGCAGACAGTGTTCCGGGTGTATCAGGTGGAACCATAGCCTTCTTATTGGGATTCTATGATAAATTCATAGGTTCTCTCAATGCACTTATCGGTGGTACGAAAGAAGAAAGAAAAGACGGTATTATATTCCTTATAAAGATAGGAATAGGCTGGGTAATAGGTTTCTGTATGGCAGCGCTTTTTATTACTTCGGTGTTTGAGAGTCATATATATCAGATAAGTTCACTCTTTCTTGGATTTGTTATATTTGCTATTCCAATTATTGTGATTGAAGAAAAGGAATCTGTAGCAGAAAAATATGTAAATATTATATGGGGAATTATCGGAGCTGCTTTAGTAGCCGCCATCACATATTTTTCAAGCAGTACATTACTTGCAGGAGGAGTTAATCTCTCAGTTGGTAAATTTTCAATAGGTGTTGGAATATTATTGTTTGTGGCGGGCATGGTTGCCATATCAGCGATGGTTCTTCCTGGAATATCAGGTTCGACAATACTTATGATATTCGGGCTTTATGTTCCGATTATAACTGCAATCAAGGACATATTACATTTGAAACTTGAATATGTTCCGGCAGTATTTATATTCGGTGGCGGAGTTATAGCAGGTGCGTTGCTGGTAGTAAAACTTATAAAATATGTACTTGATCATTTTCGTTCGCAGACAGTTTACTTCATTATAGGTATGATGATAGGTTCGCTTTATGCTATTGTAAATGGAGCAACAACTCTTAAGGAGCCAAAGGCTGCATTGTCACTCAGTACGTTCAGTATTGTGTTTTTTATAATCGGTGGTGTCATAATATTCGGACTTCAGAAACTTAAATCAATATCTGAGAAATAATGAATTAAATCTTGAAAAAAGACATACAATAGAGTATACTTAAGTTACTAAAAACTTAGTATTGCATAGCCTGGAATGTACGACAACTTCTGTGATTTTGAACCTACATTTTTGAACAGGGATTCCAATATCGCTGCTATGATGTCAAGCCTCCTTTATAAGAGTGGAAGGCAGAAGAAACAGTTGAGGTTACCCACCTAGCACTGCTAGGACTCAAAATAACAGGAACCGGCATTTTGGGTAATGCAAAAAGAATTTATAGGCTGTCGCTTAGGCGATAGCCTTTGTTTTTGCATAATACAGGTCATAATATAGCGGGTGTGTTAATAAGATAGAGAAGGACATGTAAAGGATATGAATAAAAATGGCAAAAAAGAAATATAG
>CACWRR010000013.1 GCA_902763335.1 uncultured Lachnospiraceae bacterium
ATATTGGAGATATTACCTTAGATACTTTAATTGAACAGGATTTTGTATGTTCTGAAAAACACAGAGCGTTTTTTAAGGGACAAATTGGAAGTAAATTTTCATTTAATGTTATGTTTCAGAAATGGCTGAAAGAGAATACCGGAAAAACATATCAGGATGCGATAGATGCATATTATCTGATTCTTGAAAATAAGAAAAATGGTAAAACGAAAATTGATAAACAATTTGAATACAATACATATATACGTGATTTCTTTGAGGATAATAAAGGAAAGACATTGGAAGATGCAATAAAATGCTGGAACTATAAAAAGCAATCAAGAGGTCATAATCGTTATGAAAAAACAGACCTTATTGCTTTGGGATAGGCCTTATCAGTTGCCTATGGAACAAATTTGATTTTAATTAAGTTTGAGGTTTATTTTATATAGAATGAAATATATAATATAAACAAAATAATGAAGGAAATGGAGAAGATTATATGCGTACAAGATATGTTATGGCTCAGTAGTCTGGGCTTAGAATGATGGTGAATAGTTAAGCTCAGATGAATCCTAAGAAAAAATATTTAGGAGGATGAAATGAGCTATTTAAGAGCGGAGGAAGTTCTTCCGCAGGAATTAATAGAAACTATTCAGCAATATGTCAATGGAAAAGCAATATATATTCCCAGCGTGGAAAAACAGCCCTGGGGAAGTCAGACGGATACCAAAAAGTATATGATGGAGAGAAATTTACAAATATTTGATAAATATCAGAATGGCTTTTCGGTAACTGCACTGGCAGGGGAATATGCTCTTTCGGAAAAGAGTATACAAAGGATTATTCGCGATACAAGAGAGACGTTGGCGGATAATGAAAAATAATATAAATTGCATAAAGGTGTATCATCGTTGTGGAGGCTGTGGTAAAAAACAGGAGTTTATAAATTCCGGAAAGTTTCGGGTAAATGCAAATGGAAACAAGGTCGATGTATGGCTGATTTACAGATGCAGGAAATGCAAACATTCATGGAATATGGTTATTTATGAACGAGTAAGACCTCAAAAAATACCACAGAAACTTTACGATTTATTTCTATGCAATGATGAAGACACCGCATGTATGTATGGGAATGATATTAGCTTTTTGAGACGAAACAATGCTGAAATAAAGAGATAATGTGAATTTAATATTACATTAAAAATTGCTTGACCTTGCCCTATGGGCAAGGTTTAATTTATATATAGGCAACGAGCCAAAGTCCGTGCTTGCACGAGACCTTGGCGACTGCCGCAATAACTTGAGAAACTCGCAAAGCGTGGTTCTCAAGTTATTATAGTAAATTGCAACTTCTAAATAAGTATCTTTAGGAGGACATTGAGAATGAATGAAGAAATATTTTATACAACAGGCGAGTTAGCTGATATGGCAGGCATCACATACAAAAGTATAAGAGTCTATGTTGAAAAGGGACTTCTGGTGCCAGATAGAATAACAGAAGCCGGATATAAATTATTTTCAAGACAAAGTGTAGAAAGATTACAGAGAATACTTATGTTTAAGTATCTTGATTTTTCACTTGAAGAGATTGGAAATGTGTTGGAGAAAGAGAATGTTCAGGAATCTCTTGATAAGCGGAAAGAGTTAATAGAGTTAAGATTAACACATCTTAACCAGATTAAGAAGGCAGTTGAGGATATGCAGTCATTATCAGATGAAAATAGCTGGAACAAGATGATTGAAATAATGAAATTGACATCTCAAAAAGAAGAAGTAATTAAGCAATATATTAAGAGTGATAATCTTGAAAAAAGAATTAACATTCATAAATATAGTACATCTGAGGTGGAATGGTATGATTATCTTATCGATAAATGTGACATTGAAGAGAATATGAATATCCTCGACATTGGTTGTGGGAATGGCATGCTCTGGTACAGAGAAAGAAATAGTTTGCCGGGGAATATTAATATATATTTAGTTGATAATTCAAAGGCAATGCTGGAGGCAGCAAGAAAATTATATTCGGGTGAACAGGATTTTTATGCAAATAAAAAAATTAACTTCCATTACATTATCTGTGATGCCGCAGGCATTAATGAATTGCCGGAATTAAAGTTAAAGAAGTATCAACGGATAATGGCAAATCATATGCTTTATCATATGGAAGAGAATGAAAGAAAAATATTACTTCGAGATGCAAATGATATGCTGACGGATGACGGAAAATTTATTGCATCAACTATAGGTAAAAATCATATGAAAGAAATATTTGAACTGGCGGGAGAGTACGACAAAAATATTAAAGCACCGGAATGGTTTTCAAGAGGTTTTAATCTGGAAAATGGAGAAGAACAATTAAAAGAATATTTTTCAGATATTATAAGGTTTAGTCATGATAACAACCTGATTGTTCCTGAACCTGAAGCAATCTATGATTATCTTTGTTCTCTTCCGGAAATGGAAAAAGCTATGGGAAGAAATAAAAATACAATTATTAAGTTCTTAAAAAGCAAAGTGACAGAAAACGAGCCATTTTTCATTAGTAAAAATACAGGAGTATTTATTGCAAAGAAAAAATTGTGATGAAAATTTCATATAAAATAATGACAATGTATTGACGATAAACGAATTTATAAATATACTATAATTGAATGGAGGTGTTTTACATGGCAACAACGAATTTAAATATTAGAACAGAAAAAGATATCAAAGATCAGGCAGAAAAGATATTCAATGAACTTGGTCTGAATATGACAACTGCTATAAACATTTTTTTAAGAACAGCAATTCGGGAACATGGCATTCCTTTTGAACTTAAACTTGAGGAGCCAAACGATATTACAGCAGCGGCTATTGAAGAAGGTAGAAAACTATTGTCCGATTCCTCTGCACCCAGATATTCCAGTATGGAAGCACTTAAGGAGGCACTCGAAGTATGATATATGATGTGCAGTTTACCAGTCAGTTTAAAAAGGATTTAAAACTTGCAAAAAAGCAAAATAAAAATCTTGATAAATTGTTTGAGGTGATTGATATTTTGGCTAATGGCGGCACGCTGGATGCAAAATATAAAGATCATGAACTTATTGGCAATTATAAGGGTACTCGTGAATGTCATATCGAACCGAATTGGTTGCTCATTTATGAAATTCGGGATAATGTAATGGTGTTGATTCTCTACAGAATTGGCACACATTCAGAATTGTTCAATAAATAACTTGTTTAAAAATTACAACACATCGAATAAAGCATCTATCAGAAATGATAGGTGCTTTTTTCATGCCCAAATTTATGATTCGCAAAATTTACAACCCCTTTTCTGAACTAAAAAACAAAAAGTCTTTGACTGCACTTAACGTGCAGATTTAGGCTAAAGGAGGAGAAAATGGAATTAATTAGTTTAAGAGAAATGTGCGAATTATTAAAAGTTTCAAGGAGGAGTGTACAATGCTATGAAAAAGAAGGATTAATGCAGGCTACATGCAAAAACAAATACGGTCATCTGCTCTACGATAGAAAAACCGTGAAAAGAGCAGAAAAGATACGGTTTCTTCAACAACTTGGGTTTAAGCTAAAGGAGGTAAAACAAATAATAGATGCTCCGGATGATGTATTGAAGGAGTCAATAAAAGAAAGATTGGAGAAACTGGAGGTTGAGCAATCAAAACTTAATAAGCTGATTCATGAGGCAATGGATTACATAGGAAATCAATCAGCAAGTTAAAAAAGAATTAAAAATAAGACTATGGAGGAAGAATGGATGAAAAGTAAGAGTGTTGATACAGAATTTGAGAAAGGTAAGAAGCCATTTTATAGAAGAAAGTGGTTTATTGTGGTTGTAATAATTGTCGTGATAGTTGTTGTATCAAAAATGTCCGGCAATAAAGATGACGACAATTCACAGAAGATAGAATGGAGTAATCTGGAATTGGGAAATAAACTTCCAAAACCAGCTACAACTGTTGGAGAAATATATGATGATACAGATGAAGGACTGCGAGTTAATTTAGAAGAGGTATCAAAGGACGGATATAAAAAGTATATTAAGGCATGTGAAAAGAAGGGATATACGGTAGATGCCGACAAAAGCTCTTATTCATATGATGCATATAATAGTGAAGGTTATAAGGTGAGTGTAACTAACATAGGTGATCAAATGAGTATAACATTAGAAGCACCAATGACGCTTACGGATATAACCTGGCCGACAAGTGCAGTTGCCAGTATGTTGCCGGTGCCAAAGTCCACTAAGGGTAAATTTTCTAATGAAAGCGATTCTGGATTTAGTGTATACATAGGAGATACATCACCTGAGGATTATGCAGCATATGTGCAGGAATGCTCGGATAAAGGTTTTAATGTGGATTATAATAAAGATGAAAAATATTATAACGCAGATAATGCTGAAGGATACCACATTGATATAAAGTATGAGGGCAATAATATAATGGAAATCAGTATTAGTTCACCGGATGATAAAAATGTAACAGGCAGTTCAGAAACAGAAAATAATGAGACTGTGGCTGAAAGTAATGATTCTGACAATTCCGGACTGGGAACAGAATTTAAAAATGCAATGGATAGCTATGAGGCATTTATAAATGAATATGTAGATTTCATGATACAATACAACAATAATCCGAGCGATATTACATTGATAAATGAATATCAGGAATACCTGACAAAGTATAATACATTTGCAGATGACTTTGCAAAGTGGGAAGGTAAGAGTTTAAATCAGGCTGAGGCAGAATATTATGTGGAAGTTCAGACAAGAGTTACTGATAAATTAGCCGAAGTTGCAAAATAGAATATATAAGTAGGAAGGCAATGAAAACGTAACTGTTTTTGTTGCCTTTTTAAAATTGACATAGAAATAAAAATGAGTTAAAATAGTGTCAAATATCAAAATGACACTAAAGATATATGTTTAGTATTAGGAGGATATTATGAATATTAACACATTGGAAGAAGCAATTGAATGTATCAAAAAATTAGAAACGGAAAATGAACAGTTAAAGGAAGAAATTGAAGCATATAAGAAGAGAAATACCGGGGGAAGGAAGAAACATGATGCTGCCTGGATTGCATCATACAATGACTTTGTAGATAAACTTGAAAGTGGAATGACAATTATGGAGATTGTGGCTCTTGGTGATATAAGTAGAAGGACTGCTTATAGATATAAGGCGTATTACAATGATTTAAAGAAAAGTGGGATAAATGATAAAAAATAATGGAAATAAAAAAAGAAACGAGCAAGTCTTGTCAGGAATAGTCCCTACCCAGTGAAAACCCATTTTTTAATAAAATTATAAAAGTGTTTGTAATAATAGTCAAGATTATTTACAAAAACATATTACATTAATTTTAAACAAATTAACGGAGAGGAAAGACAATAAGAAAAATGGATAAATATCATTATTATATGTTTAATAAACCTTGCGGTTGCGTGACTGCCAGAAAGGATGAAAAGCATAAAACCGTTATGGATTATTTTAAAGGGGTTCATAATGACATTCTGTCACCGGTGGGAAGACTTGATAAAGAGACAGAAGGATTGCTTATCATAACAGATGACGGACATTTTAATCAGATGATGGCAAATCCTGAATTTAAAAAGAAAAAGGTATATGAATTCATAGTGTTTGGAAATGTGGATGATGATATAAAAGAGAAGTTTGAAAAAGGTGTGTACCTTAATAATTCAAATATATTAACGGCACCGGCCAAATTACAGGTTACATGCAGAACTGACTTTGGACATTATACAGAAATAAAGAACGATATGCCACCTGAACTGACCGAGAAGATTAAGAATAATCGACCTGATAATCCGGTCACATTTGGTAAAATTACGATAATGGAAGGTCGGAAACGTCAGGTAAGGAGAATGTTTAAAGCGGTGGGATGCTATGTTATTTATCTGAAGAGAGTACAGATAGAGGATATTGTGCTTGATGAAAATCTTAAGCCGGGGGAATGGAAAGAGATAGAGATTATATAGAACATTTAAAATATAAAGGAAAAGGACGAATAAGATTATGAATGCAATTGTAAGTAAATTCGTCCAGGAGTGGAATGGCAGTAATGTACTTTCATTGGTAAGAGATGACGTAAGATGTGAGCTTCAGGTATTATGTAAGTTTATGGGGAGGAGATTGAGAAATCAGTAACTGATATGGAACACGGAATGTCAGATTGTATGCTTAGTTTTCCGACAGAGGGCGCAGATGATGTAAAAGGCAATCTTCTGCATTTTATTACGGGAGCAAATACAGCTGTTCTTATTAATATAGCAGAATGTGAAGGTAAAGATACAGGGGGTACATTTATTGAAACTTATGATGATGTAATGGAAATCTTTAATGATATATTAAAACAGTTTGGCGGAGGAGTTATAGCACATGCAGATGCATCGGGATTTTTGTCAGAGGCTACAGAGAGACTGATGAACCGTCGAAATGAAAATATGAAGTGCAAAGAAGCACTCAAATTTATTAAGAAAATAGCAAAAACAAAGAATATCGATGATTTAAGAGAAGTTATGTCACCGGCTGAGTATGCATATGTGAATAATAAAAAATCCAAAGAAGATGAACGAATAGAATATTCATGGAATTATGAACATCTCTATGCACTTGAATGGGCATTGGGCTTAAATGAATGGAATATGCCGGTTGATATATGCAACGTTGGAAAATGTTTAGAAATTATGAGTAAGTTTTCTTCCATAGATGATATAATAAACAATAGTAATATGAGATCTAAGAAGGAAATTTTAGATAAGGCAGATTTAATATACAGAATGGACTGGGTATGTGTGGATGCATGGATTCACGGACTGACAGGACCGGCACAGCTTAATCCTGGAGTCACACAGGCAAGACATAAGACATTAAACTGGCTTATTAATATGGATGATGCAGAATGGGATGACGTAAGTACACCGACATAAAGGAGAGAAAAGTAAAATGAGTATATTTGACAAATTTGAATTTAGAAGTATTAAACCTGATGAGGCGGGACAGGCGGCAAAGATAGAGCAGATTTGTTTCCCGCCAAATGAGGCTTGTTCAGAGGAGCATATAAGAGAAAGAGTAGCTGAGGCACCGGAACTTTTTCTGGTGGCAGTTGATAAACAGACAGGAAGGCTTGCCGGATTTTTAAACGGACTGGCAACAAACGAACAGAAATTCAGGGATGAATTTTTCCTTGATGTCAGTTTATTTGAACCGGATGGAAAAAATGTGATGCTGCTAGGACTTGATGTACTTCCGGAGTACCGCAGACAGGGAATGGCGAAGGAACTGGTGTCACAGTATGCATCCCGTGAAAAAAAGAATGGAAGAGATACCCTCACGCTGACTTGTCTTGATGCAAAGGTTGAGATGTATAAAAGGATGGGATTTGTGGATAACGGAATGGCAGATTCAACATGGGGTGGAGAAGAATGGCATGAGATGGCTTACAGCATAACGGATTAGAAGACAGGATGGCAGATTAATGACGATAAATCAGTTGAAATATATAATTGCTATATCAAAGGTAAATTCAATAAATGAAGCGGCAAAGAAACTGTATATATCACAGCCCAGCCTTACAAATGCATTACAGTCATTGGAAAATGAAGTCGGATTTGATATTTTTATACGTTCTAAGAGCGGCATTTCCTTAACTGTAAAGGGAGCAGAGTTTTTAGGATATGCCAAATCTGTGGTTGAACAGTATGAAATATTAGATGCGAAATATATATCCAAAAGTAATACAAAGAGAGCGTTTCATGTGTCTATGCAGCATTATACGTTTGCGGTAAATGCATTTATAAAGGTAATCAGACAGTATGGAATGGATGAATACGAGTTTGAAATTCATGAGACAAAAACACATGAGGTTATAGAAAATGTGAAAAACCAGAAGAGTGAAATTGGAGTTTTGTATCTGAATAACTATAATAAGACGGTTTTAAATAAAATGTTTAATGAAGCCGGAATTAAATTCACTCCATTGTTTGATTGCAGCATCTATGCTTATATGAGCAAACAGAATCCGTTGGCAGAGAAAGCAGAAGTTACAATGGAAGATTTAGAACCATATCCGTGTCTTTCATTCGCACAGGGGGATTACAATTCCTTTTATTTTGCAGAAGAAGTCCTAAGCACATATGAGTATAAGAGACTTGTCAGGGCAAATGACAGAGCGACAATGCTGAACCTTATGGTTGGTATAAACGGATATACATTATGCTCAGGGATAATCTGTGAGGATCTTAACGGTTCGGAGTATTGTGCGATAAAACTCAAAACAGATGAGAAGATGACCATAGGATATATTGCAAGGAAGTCATCGGTCATAAGCGAAATGGGACAGAAATATATAGAAGAGTTAAGTAAATATAAGGAAAAAACATTGGAATAAAATAATAAGAAAACATACAGAACATTATCATGCAGACATGTGTTTGTGGTGATAATGTTCTTTTTTTGTACAAATCAGTATCAGCATAGTATTTATTGTTAATCAGGTTATAGCTTTTAGCTATAATGTATCATAGAAAACATAGATTATGAAAAAAGGAATAAATGGTGTATTATAACATCATAAATCCTATAGAAAAAGTAGACATTAAGAAACGGAGGACGAAAATGAAGAATAATATTTTATTTAAACAGTATAGAACAGATGATTATATTGAGATAGCGGAGGAGACAGCACGATGGATAAAAACTACTGAAAAGAAAACTCCATACGGAAAAAGATGGATTCAGAGTCCTGATTCAGATGAAGATTTTTCAGAGTATCCAATGCTCACAGAGAAAGCACTGTATGGTGGTTCGGCAGGTATCGGATTGTTTTATCTGAGACTTTATCAGGTAACAGGCAAGGATGAATATCTTGATGAAGCAAAAGAGGCAGCGGCAGATATTATTGCTACGGATGAAGGAACAAAATTTTATGAAAGAGCATTTAACAGTAAGGGCGTAGAAGATAAACTGGTGCATGTTAAGAATATGCCGGGATGGATAGCCGGATATTATAACGGACCAACCGGAAGTGCATATCTGGTTTTGAAACTTTATGAGGTTACATCAGATGAAAAATATAAAGATTATGTGATTAAGGCAGCGGATGATCTGCTTGCGGTTGCAAAGAAAAGTCCGGAGGGAATATATTGGAGCCAGCAGAATGATTTGTGCGGAGATGCCGGATTTGTAACGTATCTGGTTTCAGTTTATGAGATTACAAATGATAAAAAATACCTCGATGCAGCCAAAGCATTTGGAGATTATGTCGTTACAAAGGGAAAAGATGCACCAAATGGTGGTAAATATTGGAATGTGGTTGACCTCTCGATTATTGATTTTCCGGATGATGTTTTCTGGGTAAATCTGGCACATGGTACTTCAGGAGTTGCGTGGATATTTACTATATTATATAACGCAACGAAGGAAGAAAAATTTTTGCAGGCGGCAAAAGACGGAGCTAAATATATACAGGGTATAGCAGTTGGAAATGACGAGGCTGTACTTGTTCCATACCTTGACAGTGAGAAGAGAGGACCATCGACGGAGTTTTATTATCTTAGCACCTGCCATGGACCGGCAGGAACCGCACTTCTCTTTGAAGCATTATATAAAATTACAAAAGAGGAAGAATATCTTGAATGGGTTAAGAAACTGTCACGAGGAATTATAGAAGCGGGTGCACCGGAGAATTTCTCAAGAGGATATTGGAGAAGTCAGGCATTGTGCTGTGGAACACCGGGACTTCTGGAACATTTTATCTCAGTTTATAAACTCACGGGAGATAAGGAGCTTCTTAAATATGCCAAAAGAACAGCAAGGACCGTTATAGGTCAGTCACATGTAGATGATGACAGTGATGACATTTACAAATTAGGAAATAACAGAAGATGGCTTGGAAACTGGTGGAGAACCATACCGCAGGATGTTCATACATATTCAGGTCTGTATATCGGAACAGCCGGAAATGCGTGGAGCCTGTTATCACTTGTAGGTGTTTTAAAAGAAGAAAAGTACGTGGAAATTATAGAATACAATTTTTAGGAGGTATCATCATGGGTAGAATATATGATTCAATTACAGAACTTGTTGGAAACACACCGTTAGTAAGATTACACAGATATGAAGAGGCAGAAGGACTTAAAGGTCACATTCTTGCAAAGTTTGAGTATTTTAATCCTTCAGGAAGTGTCAAGGACAGGGCAGCTATCAACATGATAGAGGAAGCAGAGTATGAGGGAAAATTGAAGCCGGGTATGACCATTGTGGATTTTACAAGTGGAAATACAGGAATAGCTACAGCAACATATGCAAATGCAAAAGGATATAAGTATGTGGCAGTTATACAGCCGCAGGTGTCAGTAGAGCGTTCACAGATTCTTAAGGCATTGGGGGCAGAGCTTTTGCAGGTAACTGATGTACCGGGATTTCCTGAGATGTTAAAAACAGGACTTTCGTTAGCAGGGCTGGGAGATATAATGAACAGTTTTGCAAAATCTAAAGGATGGTTTTATATTGACCAGTGCTCAAATCCTGCAAATGTCAGAGCACATATAAATGGAACAGGTCCTGAGATATGGAGAGATACAGATGGAAATGTGGATTATGTAGTACAGCTCGTTGGAACAGGCGGTACACTTGCAGGACTTTCTGCATACCTCAGAACAAAAAATCCTGACATACAGGTAATCGGTGCACAGCCGGCAGCACAGTCATTAAAAAATCCTAATTTCCCTGATAGAAATACTATAGACGGAGTTTTGAAATTTGACGGAGTGCCTGATGATAAAGTACCGACTCTGTTTGCACAGTTTAATGCAAAGTACGATGAGTGCCTCGAGGTAATAGCAGAAGATGCATATGAGACAGGAAGAAAACTGGTAAGACAGGAAGGATTCTTTGTCGGACATTCAGCAGGAGCAGCACTTTGGACTGCAACACAGATTGCAAAAAGACCAGAGGCAGAAGGTAAAAATATAGTAGTAATTCTGGCAGATAATGCATTTAAATATTTATCAACAAATATGTACAAATAAAGAAAAGGGGTGTGCCATATGGAGAGAGGACTAAATACACGATGTTTGCACTTAGAAGAAACAGAAGGTAAAACAGAAAATTATGGAGCATTAAGTTATCCGATATATCAGACAGCAACATATGCACATCCGGGTGTGGGACAGAGTACAGGATATGATTACAGCAGACTCCAGAATCCTACCAGAGAACATCTTGAGAAGACAGTTGCAAATCTGGAAGGTGGAACAGATGCATTTGCATTGTCTACAGGGATGGCGGCAATTACACTTCTCATGGAAATATTTAAACCGGGCGACCATATTATTGCAGAAGCAGATTTGTATGGAGGAAGCATCAGATTGTTTGATAATGTTTCTAAAAAGAACAATTATGAATTTACATATGTTAATTGTTCTAAGGATGATATAGAAGGCAGCATAAAGGAAAATACGAAGGCAATATATATAGAGACACCGACAAATCCGATGATGAATGTTTCAGATATAGAAAAGATTGCAGCGATTGCAAAGAAACATAACTGTATTCTGATAGTGGACAATACATTTTTGTCACCATATTTTCAGAATCCGTTAAAACTCGGAGCCGACGTGGTAATACACAGTGGCACAAAATTTCTTGGCGGACACAATGATACCCTTGCAGGATTTATAGTTACAAATAATAAAGAGATACAGGAGAAGTTAAGATTTCTCATTAAGACAACGGGAGCAGGACTTGCACCTTTTGACAGCTGGTTGATTTTAAGGGGTATAAAGACACTGGGGCTACGTATGGAACAGTCACAGAAAAATGCCATACGCATTGCAAACTGGTTAAAAACACAGAAAATTGTGACAAAGGTGTTTTATCCGGGACTGCCGGAGCATCCGGGACATGAGATAATAAAGAAACAGGCAAGGGGATTTGGCTCAATGATTACTTTTAATGTGGATTCAAGAGAGCATGCCCTAAAAATACTTGAAAATGTCAGGATGATTAAATTTGCAGAGAGTCTTGGCGGAGTTGAGACACTTATAACATATCCGACAACACAGACTCATGCGGACGTACCGGAAGAGGTAAGATTAAGAAACGGTATCACCCCCTGTACCCTCAGAATGTCGACCGGCATTGAGGATAGCGATGATTTG
Source organism: uncultured Lachnospiraceae bacterium (assembly GCA_902763335.1). Lineage (GTDB taxonomy): Bacteria > Bacillota > Clostridia > Lachnospirales > Lachnospiraceae > UBA2821. The sequence goes on from CACWRR010000013.1 coordinate 12,176, forward strand.
ATATATGAACTTGAAAATGCATTTAAAGGATTGGAATAGATATGGCAGAGAGAAATTTGAATTTTGATGAAATTGTAAATAGAAAAGGGACTGACTGTCTGAAATATGATTTTGCGGTAAAAAGAGGTATGCCGGAAGATGTGCTTCCGCTGTGGGTTGCAGATATGGATTTTAAGACGTCTTCGTATGTGGAGGATGCCCTGACAGAGCGCTGCAGACATGGAATATTTGGTTATAGTGAATCGGGAAGCAGATATTTTGATGCTGTAGCAGGATGGATGAAAAAACATCATGGATGGGATGTGGAAAGACAGTGGCTTATTAAAACACCGGGAGTTGTATTTGCACTGGCAATGGCGGTGAAGGCATATACAGAATCCGGAGACAGTGTTCTTATTCAACAGCCTGTATATTATCCGTTCTCTGAAGTTATAAGGGATAACGGAAGAAATATAGTGAGCAGTGATTTATATATTGGTGATGATAACCGCTATCATATAGATTTTGAAGATTTTGAAAAAAAGATAACAGAGAATAATATTAAATTGTTTTTGCTTTGCAATCCTCATAATCCATCAGGGAGAGTTTTTACAGAAGAGGAACTGTTAAAACTTGGAGACATATGTCTTAAATATGGAGTGACAGTGGTAAGTGACGAGATTCATAATGATTTTATATTTAAGGGAAAACACACGGTATTTGCTTCAGTAAAAAAAGAATTTAAAGATATATCAGTTATATGTACATCACCAAGTAAAACATTCAATCTTGCGAGCATGATGATATCAAATATTTTTATTCCGAACAGAGAACTCAGAACTAAGTTCAGAAAACAGACAGATGCAGCAGGAATCAGCCAGCTTGGAGTTCTGGGACTTGTAGCGGCTGAGGCAGCGTATAGGGATGGGGAAGAATGGTATCAGGCAATGCATTCCTATGTAGAAGATAATATAAAATATGTTAAAAATTATGTAAAAGAAAATCTGAACGGCGTGAATATGATTGATGGAGAGGGAACTTATCTTGTATGGCTGGATTTCAGGGGAACGGGACTGGATGCGGAAGAGCTTGACAGACGCATTGTAAATGATGCGAAGCTGTGGCTTGACAGTGGAAAAATATTTGGAACAACAGGAAAAGGATTTCAACGTATAAATGTAGCTGCACCGAGAGCGGTGATAGCAGAGTGTATGGAGAGAATAAAGAATGTTTTGAATAATTAACCCTTATCAAACAGCAATGGATGAATTTGACAAAGAGTGTGATTCATGTTAAGTTTATGTGTATCAAAATAAAATGGGTGAAAAGTATGAAAAAGTACGATGTTCTTATTATTGATGATGATGTTGACATAAATAACATGATAAGAGATGCCCTGACAAAGGGCGGTTATACCTGTATGCAGGCATTCTCCGGAACTGAAGGAATGTTGGTGATCAGGGAATACAAGTTCAGGGTTATAATTCTTGATTTGATGCTTCCGGGAATTTCCGGAGAAGAATTTATCAGCAGGTCAAAGGAGATAGCAAGCCTTCCAATCATTGTTTTATCTGCAAAAGATAATATAGATGGTAAAGTAAAATGTCTGGAGCTTGGAGCTGAGGATTATATTACAAAGCCGTTTGACATTAAAGAATTGCTTGCAAGAGTTCAGGTCCAGATAAGGAGAAATTCAGTGACGGATGATGCAGGTAAAAAGGTTGCATACAGGGAACTCACGCTTGAACCGGATGGCTGTACGTTGAGTGTAGAGGATGAGATGATATCCCTCACAAGGCAGGAATACAGAATAATGGAGCTTTTGATGTCATCACCAAAGCAGGTTTTTTCAAAACAGGCAATATATGATTATGCGTGGGATGAGATATACGAAGGTGAGGATAAAACTGTAAATGTACATATAAGTAATATCAGAAAAAAGATTAAAGAAGTGTCGGAAAAAGAATATATATCGACTGTATGGGGAATCGGATTTAAAATGAAAGAATAATCTTTAACATTTCTTAAACTTTTCTTTGCGTTTAATTAACGTATCTTTTCTATCATAGAATCAAGCTTAGGAAAGGAAAAGAAAAATTATGAAGTACATATTGGAAACTAAAAATCTGACAAAAAAATATGGTTCTCATTATGCTGCAAAAGATATCAATATACATCTTGAAAAAGGTCAGATATATGGTCTGGTCGGACGTAATGGAGCCGGAAAGACTACTATTCTGAGGATGATAAGTGGTCTTTCACAGCCTACAGGCGGAACCTTTGATGTGTTTGAGAAAGAGGGACTTAACAATCCTGTGACAAGAGCAAGAATTGGATGCCTGATAGAAAATCCGGGTATTTTTCCGAAACTCAGTGCCAGAGACAATCTTATTATAAAGTGTAAAGCAATAGGTGTTCCTGACATAAAGGTCGCTGATGAATTGCTTGAAATGGTTGGACTTTCAGATACGGGTAAGAAGAAAGCCGGTGCATTTTCACTCGGAATGAAGCAGAGACTCGGAATAGCAATGTCACTTATAGGAAGTCCTGATATAATAATTCTCGATGAACCCATAAACGGACTTGACCCACAGGGAATCATTGAAGTGAGGGAAACTATAGAAAGATTAAATACAGAACGCAATATTTCATTTATAATATCCAGCCACCTTCTTGATGAATTATCAAAGATTGCAAATAAGTACGGATTTATCCAGAATGGAGAGCTGTTAGAGGAAATTACAGCTGAACATTTAATCGAGAAATGTACTAAACGTGTGGAAATCAGTGTAAACAATACAGAAAAGGCAATGCTTGAACTTGATAAGATGGGTATAAAAGACATGATGGTTATTGATAAAAACCATATAAACGTGCTGGAAGGAATAGACCGCACACCTGATATGTTAAGACAGCTTATAAATGCGAATATAGATGTTTATGAGCTTGTGAGAAAAAATGAGTCATTGGAAGACTATTATATTAATATTACAGGAGGCGGAAAAAATGTTTAGTTTATTCAGAATGGAAAATTACAGATTTGTAAGAACGAGGACGGTACATGTAATCACAGCAATACTTATAGCCGTAACAATATTAGGCGTTGTGATAAGTGCAATGACAATGAAAGATTCGGCAGAATTAAACATATGTCAGATGTTTACGGAGGACATTGCACCGGTTTTGAATATGGTGTTCTGGGGAATCATTATTGCGATATATATTTATGGCGAGTATAAGAACGGATTTATAAAATCTATCGGGGGCCAGATTCCTAAAAAGGGTATGTTATGTGCATCAAAAATGTACATAATGGCAGCATATACATTATGTATGTATGCTGTCGAGTTTGTAATCGTTGCACTCACGTCATTAATATACGCTTCAAAATATAAGGTAGTATTTGGATTCCAACCGAAATATTTAATAATCTGGCTGGCAATATTTGCATTGTATATGGGAATATCAGGCTTGTTTATTCTCATATGTACATCAGGCAGGAGTTCTGCAATAGGTATTGGTGTGGCTATGATAGTAGGTTTTGGAATGACAAGTCTTGTGTACAATCTGATTAACTGGCTGCTTGTGAAAATCGGTATTACATCATTTAATATATCAATGTATATGCCTGATACAATTATGCAGAACATGTCATTACAGACACCGACAGACGGCATCGTACGTGCATTTGTTGTTGGAGGGGTATTCACAATTGCAACAATATGTGTTAGTATGATATTACAGAATAAAAGAGATATATAAACAGAAAAATATAACTGTGGAATGATACATCATATGATTAGTGTGTCAAAAGCCCCTACGGGGATTAGCCGACACAGATATGTGTATTTGCAAGCTAGCTTGCAATGCCACATATTGTGTTCGGCTGGTGCGTAGCACCTCTTTTGACACACTAATCTATATTCCTTTATCACATTCCCATATTACATATCAAAGATACGGAGGGCGCATGAAAACAGCAGTAATTATTATTTTATTGATAATAACAGGTGCATGTTTATTGCGCCTTTGTTTATATAGGAAAGAAATTAAATCTCTGACAGGACAGATAGAATTTATATATGAAAAAGAGACAAACAGCAGGCTTACAGTAAATTTCAACGACAAAAACATTATCAGATTTGTAAACAGACTAAATGATTTAATACAGAAATATAGAAATCTGCAGATATCCGCAGACAACAGTTCAAAAAAGATAAAAAACGATTTTACCAGTCTGTCACATGATATCAGAACACCGCTTACAGCTATATCGGGATATTTTCAACTGCTGTGTGACAGCGAAAACGAAGAAGAAAGACAGCATTATACGGCAATTATTAATGAAAGAATCAAAAGTCTTGAGTCAATATTAGAGTCTATATTTACATATTCAAAGCTTCAGAATGAAAATTATACAATGGAGATGGAAAAATTTGATATTAATGAGCTGGTGACAAAGGTTGTGCTGTCATTTTATGATGATATTCAGGCAAAAAACATCAATCCTGATATAAAATTTACAGAGGAATCTGTATGGGTGTATGGAAACTATGAGGCTTATAGCCGTATTATACATAACATACTCATAAATGCCATGCGGCATGGTAAAAACAGTTTAGAGCTGGTGCTTGAGCAGAAAAACGGCAGGATTCATTTCTGGTGTAAAAATGATGTGGAAAATCCGGACGAAATAGATATCGATAAGGTATTTGATCAGTTTTACAAGTCGGATGTAAATAGAAATCACACTTCATCAGGACTCGGACTGTCAATATCAAAAATGCTGTGTGAGAGGATGGGTGCCGGACTAACGGCACAAATAGAGGATAAATGTTATTTTGTGATTCATATGGATGCGCAAATTTGTGATGAAGCAAAGGAGAATGACGGATGAAAACAGGATTAATATTAGAGGGCGGTGCAATGCGTGGAATGTTTACCGCAGGAGTGATGGATGTAATGATGGAAAATGATATTGTATTTGACGGTGCAATAGGAGTGTCTGCCGGTGCGGCATTCGGATGCAATTATAAGTCAAAGCAGATTGGAAGAGCAGCCAGATATAATATGAAATACTGTGATGACAAACGTTACTGTGGCATAGGAAGTCTTATAAAAACAGGAAACATATTCAGTACAGACTTTGCTTACGGGGAAGTCCCGATGAAAAAGGACATTTTTGATTTCTATACATATAAAAATAATCCGATGGAATTTTATGTAGTATGTACAGACATTGAAAGTGGTAAGGCAGTCTACCACAGATATGATGATTTCAGCGATCACGGATTTGACTGGATTCGTGCCTCTGCATCCATGCCGCTGGTGTCAGAGATAGTCGAAATTGATGGCGTTAAAATGTTAGACGGTGGTGTGGCAGACTCCATTCCGCTTAAATATTTTGAAAGCATCGGTTATGACAGAAATGTTGTGATTCTTACCAGACCGGGTGAATACAGAAAAAAGAAAAACAATATTATTCCTTTGATAAAATTAAAATATAAGAAATATCCGGAATTCGTAAAGGCAATGGAAGAAAGACATATTAAATATAATGAAACATTAGAATATATTGCCGCAGAAGAGCAGAAAGGAAACGTGCTTGTAATACGACCGGATGAGGCACTTCCTGTAGGCAGGATAGAGAGAAACCGTGATAATCTGAAGGCTGCATACGAGATAGGAAGAAATACGGCGATAAGAAAATTAGATAAAGTAAAGAAATTTTTAAAATAATATAAAATGAAAACAGTGGTCAGGGCCACTGTTTTTTTGTAGTTAAAATACTTAAGAATTACAATACAGATTTGTGAGTGTATATACATCTTGACAGAATAAAAAGAATTGTATATATTATATATATACAATATTGCAATATTGATGAAAGGAAAATATAATGGATATTATAATCAGTAACAGTTCAGGAGTGCCGTTGTATGAACAGATTAAGGAGCAGATTAAGGCACAGATTATGTCGGGAGATTTAAAAGCGGGCGAGGCACTTCCGTCCATGAGAGTGTTAGCGAAGGAATTAAGAATAAGTATCATAACAACAAAGAGAGCATACGAAGACCTTGAGAGGGATGGATTTATAGAATCAGTAACAGGGAAAGGAAGCTTTGTTAAAGAAATAAATATTGAAATTGCCAGGGAAAATGTCTTCTATGAGATTCAGGAGATATTGGAGAGTGCTGTTGATAAAGCTGTTTTGGGAAACGTGACATGTGATGAACTTATTGATATAATAAAGGTTTTGTATGAGGAAAAGGAGAGATGAGAGAATGAGTGGATACCAGAATGCGGTTGAAATAAAAAATGTAACCAAAGATTATGGGGATTTTAAGCTGGATAATATAAGCTTTAGTATTCCGGAGGGAAATGTCTGCGGATTTATAGGTCAGAATGGTGCGGGCAAAACGACAACAATTCAATTATTATTGGATGCAATAAGACGTGACAGTGGGAATATATATGTATTTGGAAACAGTATAGACATAGATTCAGTTGAGATACGGGAAAATATAGGAGTTGTGTTTGATGAAATGGGATTTCACGATTTTATGACGGCAAAAAACATTAACACAATGATGAAAAATATCTATAAACAATGGGATGAAAAAGTTTATTTTGATTATCTGGACAGGTTCAAACTTCCGGTAAAAAAACAATGTGGTTCATTTTCAAGGGGAATGAGAATGAAATTGCAGATTGCCACAGCGTTATCACATAATGCAAGATTACTTATTATGGATGAACCGACAAGCGGACTTGATCCTATAGCCAGAAATGAAATAATACAGATACTCCGTGAGTATGCGGTGAATGAAGAACATACAGTGTTACTGTCAAGTCATATTACAACAGATATAGAAAAGCTGGCAGATGATGTGGTATTTATAGATGCAGGCAGAATAATACTGAATGGTAATAAGGATGATATATTGGAAAGTCACGGAATACTAAAGTGTAAAAAAGATGAAGTGTCACTGATAGATAATAAATTTATTGTCTCAGAACAGATATCATCATTTGGGGCAGAAGTGTTAGTTAAAAACAGGTATGCATGTAAGAAAATGTATCCTGAAATGGTAATAGAACCGGCTTCACTTGAACAGATAATGATTTACTACATAAATAAAGAAAACGTCCAGAATATATCTGACAGAAATGGAGGTATAAATGAAGGGACTGCTTGTTAAAGATTTTTATTGTCTAAGGAAACAGTATGGGATTTTTCTGATGACAATAATAATTGTATTTGTAATTTCCATTATGTTTGTTTTTAGCTGTAAATATGGGAATATCAATAAGGGCTTTGAGAGTATGGTTAAGTCCGGAATGGCTACAGGTAACGATATTTCGTATATTGCACGTATTGCGATGGCTTTTTGTTTCCTGATTCCTATGGCACTTACGGGAAACGTTATGGAACTTTTTGTTGATGACAGGGATGCAGGTTTTGGAAAACTTGCCGGTGCATTACCGGTTTCTATAAGAAAACGAGTAATGTCAAGATTTATTTCGGGCATGATATTTACTGTTATCGGATGTATGGCAGATATTATTATGGCGGCTGTATTATCAAGACTTACGGATATCATTACATTTAAAAATTATTTTGCAATAATCATTACATTTGCATCATTGATGATAATGTATCTTTCATTTCTGATATTATATGCATACATTCTTGGGACGGAGAAAATGACTCTGGTGGCAGTGCTTCCGCTTATAACCGGTGTCGTTGCGGTATTATTGGTTAATATGAAGAGATTAATCGGATTTATACATAATGGGATATTTGATGCAGATATTATTAAAATGCTGTTTAATTTTATTATGAATAAATCTCATTTAATGTTTGTAGCGTCACTTGTAATACTGGCAGCATCATATTTGTTGTGCGTGCGTATATCTGATTTGAAAAGAGGTGTTATATAAATGAGAGGATTGCTATATAAAGACTACATTGTTGTAAAAGGAAAAATGTTTATGGCAGCCGGCATAGCAATTACCATTTTATTTTTTATATTAAGAATGGTATTTCCGGGTGGTGACGGAATGGGAATGTATAACAGTATGTCAGTGAGTGCAATGAGTATGGGCGAAATCCATGACTGTATACTTGAGTCAGCGGTTGCATTAGGCTGTACGGGACTGATTATGCTTCCATCGGTTTCGATTCTTATGCCTTTACTTAAATCGGATGAAAAAAACAAGACAAATATATTTATAAAATCCATGCCGATGAATTTAAAAACATATGTTGCTTCGCTCTACATATTTATAGGTATAATGTATCTGATATTAACTCTGGTCGGAGTACTGTGGATGTATATTTTTGGTATCAGTGCCGGTGATAATGTATGGTCGCATATGGCGGATACCATGATAAAGTGCATGCCTTCATTTATGGGAATATCATTATTCGTGACATCAATAGAACTGCCGTTTTTCATAATATTTGGAAGTAAAAAAGGTCAGATGATAAAGGTAGCCATACTTATAATACTGATGTGGGTATGTCTTATGTATCTGTTTTTTGGAAATCTGGATTTCTTTTTAAAATTTGACATATACAAACTGATGATATGGATACAGAACCACAAAAATGTAATTTCCAAATTGTCATACATCATACCGGGAATATGCACTGTATTTTATCTTATATCATATAAAATTACTGCATATTTAAAGGTAAAGTGTCAGGAAAAATAGCAACCGCAAATTTCCACAAAAGGCAACCTTAGATTGGTGGAAATTGGTTATTCTTATGATATAATATAAAATGTATAGGATTCAGGTGTCAAAAGCCCCTACGGGTACTAGCCAACACAAGTATGTGTATTTGCAAGCTAGCTTGCAATATCACATATTGTGCTTGGCTGGTGCGTAGCACCCTTTTGATACCTGAATCATGTATAGGCAATTGTGAAACTATGTATTATAGCTTGTGCAAATTTATAGGCTGCAAAAGCGACATTCTGAGGCGGCCGGTATTTAGCAACCGTATTTTGGTTGCTTATGTACCGCTGCCAGCCGAAGATAGTGAAAACGTGTGAGCGTTGCAGCCTATAAATTTGCACAGGTTTGTATAAAGAAGTTTCGCAATTACCTATAAAGAATATTATATGAGGAGGCTGCATATGAACAAAAAAATTGCTAAGAAAATCTCGTCAGTAATGATTGTTCTCTTTGCCATGGTTATGGCATTCTCGATGAACACAACTACAGCGAGTGCAAAGACAAAAACAGTCAAAGCAAAGAGTATCACATTGTCAAAGAAAAGCGTGAAACTCAAAAAAGGAAAGAAAGTTACATTAAAGGCAACTATTAAACCAAAGAATTCTACACAGAAGAAGATTGTGTGGAGTTCATCAAAGAAGTCTGTTGCCATAGTTACATCTAAAGGTGTGGTTACAGCCAAAGGAAACGGAACGGCTACTATTAAGGCAACCGTAAAAGGAACAAAGATTAAGGCTACCTGTAAGGTGAAGGTAATTACTCCGGTATCAAAAGTGAAATTAAGCGGAAAAAGTACGATTGAAGTCGGAAAAACTACAACACTTAAAGCAACAGTTACACCAAGCAGCGCGTCAAATAAAAAGGTAGTATATTCAAGTAGTGATACTACTGTAGCTACAGTAAGCTCAAAGGGTGTCGTAAAGGGCATCAAAGAAGGAAGCGTTACTATCACGGCTACGGCAGTAGACGGATCAGGTAAGAAAGCAACAAAGGTGATTACAGTTAAAAAACCTGTAGTACAGGCTACAGATATAAAACTCGATGCAGATACACAGGATGTGTTTATCGGTAAAACAATTAAACTTACTGCCACAATAGAACCGGAAGATACTACTGACACAAGCGTAACATGGTCATCATCAGATGAGGCTGTTGCAACGGTAGACATGGGAAATGTAATTGCTGTGTCAGCAGGAACAGCAGTAATAACAGCTACTACATCTAATAATCTCACAGCACAGTGTACAGTTACAGTGCAGGATACAGTATATGCTGCAAATCTGGATGAGCTTACAGAATTGATGAGCGAATTTAATCAGGGAAATGTAGTACTAAAAACAGATGATAAGACCGACATTACAATACCTGGCAGTATTTCAAATACGAATGTGGGGCTTATTATTGATGCACCAAATGCAAATATAATAAATAACGCAAAATTCAGGTCAGTATCAATAGAGAATAACAGTGACGGTACATATACAGAAAAAACTACAGGAAACATTATAATCGTTTCTGCAGAAAAAGCATCTGTTATTATAGATGAAAATGCAAGCACAACGGTAAATGTTGCCGATACTGCAAAGGACGTATCAATAAAAGAAAACGGAACATTATCTTCATTGAATGTATCAGGTTCTGCAACTGTAAACATTTCAGGTACAAGCGAGGGAACAACAAACATTGATACTACAGTGACAGGTGATGGAAGTAAGATTATTACAACAAAACCTCTTAACGTTAAACCGGATTCAAAGATTACTCTCATACTCAGAGCCGGTGCAGAGGATACGGTCATAACAGTCGAGACTGAAGATAAGATACCTGAAATGCAGGGAACTGAATCTGTAAAGGTACATGTAAATTCTACAGGTGAAGATGTAATGAAAGATACAGACAAGCTTGACGAACAGTACCTTGAAAAGATGACATTTACAGGTAAGATAGAAAATTCAGCAACTAAAGATGCTGTATCAGGAAAAGCTTATCTTGCTGCTTACACAGATGGTATGAATATAGAGGAGGCAGACCTTTCAGAAAATGTTTTAACATTTGATGTGACGGATGGAACTTACAGTGTTGAGAATGTTATGGAGGGAAGTTATGTACTTATGATTAAAGCCGATGGATATAAAGATTTTATCCAGATGATTGTTATAAGTACAAGATATGGAGAAGTGTTTAAGAATGAAGATGCACAGATTGTGCCTGTAACATCTGATGACAGTATATCATGTATTAATGGAAATATTCTTAACAGTGCAAACAAGGAGCCTGTTGAGGGAATAACTGTACAGCTTGTAAAGCATAAAAATAATAAAATATCAAGTGCAATTGCTGAGACAACTACAGATTATGAAGGATATTATAGCTTTGATAATATAGCATCAGGAAATTATACCATAAGGGTTGTCGATAATAGGATAACTGCTGCAAAGAAATTTATATCAACATTATTTAATGTATGCGTAAATAATGGAGATACAGTAAATAAGGGTACAGCCATAACAGAAGAAATTGATCCTGATGAGGTGAGATTTGTACTCACATGGGGATCAGAGGGTGAAGGCGTTGCATCTGATCTTGACGCATGGCTTTTCGGACCTACAGGAAAAGAAAATGAAGTATTCAAGGTGTTTTTTAATTCTAAGTATTACAGATATAATGGAATAACAAAAACTATGCTTGATGTTGACCATACATTATATAATGGTCCGGAGACTACAACCATCATTGAAAAAGAAGATGGAATATATGATTATTATGTTCACAGATTTTCATATGATGGACAGATTGGAACATCCCAGGTCAGAGTAGATGTATATATGGGTTCAAATCTTGTTGACAGTTTTGTACCTCCTACAGATTGTGAAGAAGAGTACTGGTATGTTTGCAGATACGATTCAGTCAAGAACGAGATTATTCCTGTAAATAAGCCGGCAAAGGAGACCATATATAATGATGATTCAGAATACAAAATATCAAATTCAAATGAAACAGATATAGAGAAGATAGAGTGTACTGATGATAATTCAGAAGATTATTTTAATGATGATGGTTACTTTAATATGGGTGAAAGAAAGTATTTGTCACTTGAATCATATATTAAAGCAGGAAATGGATTCAGAATAACGCTCAAAGACGGTCAGGTTATTACGGATTACAAGATTTATTATCCCGGAGATGATGAATACAGAAAATATGCTGAATCAGATGATTACGGTTCTTGTTCAGGAATAATATACTTTGAAAATAATGGTAATAAGTATGTCATAAGAGTGGATTTTGAAGGAATAGAAATATACGGCATAGACGCCACATGTGAAGATGATGAAAATTTTTACAGTAATTATTACGACAATGTGTTGTATATAGAATCTTCCTATGCTTCCTTAAGGAAATTTATTGAAGCGGGAAATAAGTTTACTGTAGAGTATTCAGATGAAACAAAATCATCTGATTTTAAGATAAGTTATAAGGGTGAAGAATTGTTTAACAGTTATGCATCAGATGATTATGACGCAATTATATGGTTTGATGAAAATGCTGTATATACTAAAGTCAAATTTAAATGTGAATTAGATTATGTATATGTCAGGGCTATAGGTAAATTTCCTGTGAGAGAATTTAACACCAGCGTTACACGATATGATGAAGATTATAATGAAGTTTGCAGTTATAAGAACGGATATATGGATGTGGAAGACACCTATGCGACATTAGATGAAGCATTTGCTGCAAATAATTACACTATAGAAATAGGTGATGATGACGATTATGAATGTGATTATGAATATGCAGGTAAAACTTCAGAAGTATATAATGAAGCCGTATTGGCAACAGAAGTGAATGATGCAGACGGATTCCTTCATATATCGATTGAAAAATATGGGGTTGATCTTTATGTGGCATTGTATCATAAGCAGATTGAGCCTGATATAATATAATAGAAGCAGATTAAAATAAGTTTAATGATGAAAGAGCTTAAGCCGGAGATTTAAGGCTTAAGCTCTTTTGTATCTTACAATAGACAGTATTTAAGAATTGTGTTAAAATTTGTAATAGTTACATAAGAAAACTTATATCTGTTTTTCTTGATATGATAGGAACCATACTTATATCATTGTTAAATATAAGAAATTCATTTCAAAAGTCAAGCGATGAAGCAAGAATAGACAGTTATGCTACACTGGCGGAAATATATTTGTCAATGCACCTGATTGATATGAAAACAGGTACATATCAGACTATAAGGAGTACGAAACTTATAGACGGAAGCAGGGATAGTACGGATGTTTGCAATTTTACGAGACAGATTAAAAATGTTATGAAGAGACTGTGTACAGAGAGATATCTCGATAGTGTTCTTAAATTTGTTGATTTGTCTACATTAGAAGAGAGAATGGGAAATAAAAGTACCATTGCTCACGAATATCTTGGAAATGTTTCGGGATGGTGCAGGGAGAGATTTATAAAGGCAGACTATGACGAAGATGGAAATCTGTGGCATGTACTCTATTGTGTGGAGGTTATAGATGAAGAAAAACGTCGTGAAAACAGACTGTTGTATCTGTCTGAAACTGATTCAATGACCGGAATCAGCAATAGGGGATGCGGTGAAAGAAAGATTACAGATTTGTTAAAGAAGCACATTGCAGGAATTTTCTGTATACTTGATTGCGATAAATTTAAGAGTATAAATGATACACACGGACATGCAGTCGGAGATGAAGTCATAGTTGCAGTGGCAGAGACATTGCAGAAGGTGTGCAGAGAAAATGATGTGGTGTTAAGACTGGGGGGAGATGAATTTGCCATGTATATACCGGGACTTCTTGAATACAATAGGGCAAAAGAGTTTATAAAGCATTTGTTTGATGAATTTGCAAAAATAAGAGTGTCTGAACTTGGAGAAAACAAGATTTATGTCAGTCTTGGAGCGTCATTTTGCTATAAGGACGAGGAGATATCCTTTGATCAGTTATATCGTGAAGCGGACAAGGCAATGTATCAGAGTAAGAAAAAGTCAGGCTACAGTGCAATGATATATCAGGATAGCGGGTTTTTGAACAGTCCGATAGCAGGAGCTGAATAAGTAAACATAAAGAAAGAAATAGCAATAATAAACAGTATGACAGCCGAAATCAGTGAGAGATTCTTAGAATCTTTCCGGTATAATTTATTTTCGACAGTCAGGGCATAGAGTACGCCGGCAAAATACAGGGCTATATTTATAGAGTCATAGGATTTGCCGATAACGCCCAAAATAGTATAAAATGAAATAACGATAAATGCCATGCCGGATACTATACCGATAGTTCTTGAGAAAAGAAAATTTTCGGGTAGTTTATCCGGCATTAATAATATCTCAAATATCGTAAGAAGGAGCATAGGGAAAAATAAAAGTTTTAAATGCTCCCATGTCGATTCATTAACAGCGGAAAAAAGACCGACAAAAGAGTTGTCTCCTGACCATTCATATGTGAAGTGCAGCAGGACACCAAGTATCGATATGAATATAAAGCGGAGAAGATTTGTTTTGAATGACATATAAGCACCTTTCTTATAAGTTTTTGCAAAATCTGTGCTGTTTTTATACGAGATTGTGCAAATTTATAGGCTACAACGCTCACACGTTTGCACTATCTTCGGCTGGCAACGGTACATAAACAGCTGCATGTTATGCACCTGCTAAGTACCGGCCGCCTCAGAATGTCGCTTATGCAGCCTATAGATTTGCACAACGTAGGTATATACATATTGCAGAGTTTTGCAGACATTTATTAAGCTGGTTATATTATATGCGTGAATGAGAATTTATATAACATTTTTACGTTTATGCTTGACATATCTGAATATATACTGTATATATTAATATATACAGTATATATTCAGATGCATGCATAACATAGTGGGTTGACGTTACAGTTGCAGATTTTACACGGATTAAAGACAACAATTGGAAGAGAGGAATTATATGATAAAGATATCAAATGTTTCAAAGAACTTGGAAAAATTTAGATTAAAAGATATATCTCTGGAATTGCCACCGGGATATATATACGGGCTGGTGGGAGAAAACGGTGCTGGAAAGACAACGCTTTTACACCTGCTTATGGGATTGTACACGGCAGATGAGGGTGATATTGAGATTGACGGAATGACATATGAAGATAATGAAAAAGAGATTCATAATATGACAGGAGTTGTTCTTGCGGAGGATATTTTTGACAATGCCATGAATGCTGAATCCAATGGAAGACTTTATGGAAAGTATTATTCCGGATTTGATGAGGAGATGTATTTTAAGTATCTTGAGAATTTTGAAGTGAATAGGAAGGTAAGATTAAAAAAGTTGTCAAGAGGTCAGAAGTTAAAATGTCAGTTTGCATTTGCCATTGCATGCAATCCCAAACTCCTTATTCTTGATGAACCTACTGCAAATTTTGATCCGGAGTTTAGGGACAATTTCTGGAGTATTATACAGCAGTTTGTGTCAGACGGAGAGAAGAGTGTAGTTATAGCGACGCATCTTACGGACGATTTGGACAGGATGGCAGATTATCTTGTGTATATGGAAAACGGAAAGATACATTACAGTGGGAATATGGAGAATTTCAGGGAAAGCTACAGGATTCTATCTGGTGAGTCATATAAGATAAAACTCACAGATAAGAGCAGATTAATTCATATTGAAGAGAAAAAATATGGGGCAAAGGCACTGGTAAGACACAGGAAAGGCAGAACTTATGATGATTCACTTGAAGTGACATATCCGAGTGTTGAAGAATTTATGTATTATTACAGTAAAAGGGAGGGAAAAAATGAACATGAAAGATATAGTTAAGGAGTATTTTGAAAATTGGACTGTGGGAAGATTTTCCAAGATGAGATTAAATGAATCTTCGACATTTTTAATTGTATATATGTGGGTTATGTATATGTTTAATGTAATGGATGTACTGGATACACAGATTAATAGGAGAGAAGCACTTATGGGACTTGTGATGCTTACATCCGGTACGTTGGTATATTTTTCCATGATACAGCATCCATTGCAGCATGAGAAAATATTTTATCTGTGCCCGATGAATCACGAAGAAAGAAAAAAATATATATGGAATACATATTTCTTCAGATGTGCAGCACATATTATTCTGTTTACTGTCGGTACTGTCATAATGATGCCGTTTAGCAGCTTTAAACCTTTGATGTATCCTGTGATACTGTTAAATAACGTGGTAATCAGTATGATAGTTCCCATAAATAATAAAACGGAAAAGGGATATTGTTATATTCTGTTTCTTGTGCTGACAACAGTTTTAAGTAATATGGCGGCGATTGAGGTGCTGGCAGACAGTAAAAACAGCGATATGTGGATGCAGATAATACTTATATGTGTGCTTATATTTATTACACTGCCGCTGATGATAGGATTCAGTAAACATATCAGAAGGAAGTTAAATGAGGCAGTGGATTATGAGACGAACGGGGTGAGACAATGAAGATAAATATTTTACCGCAGGGCACACTTGCCATATATGAGCAGATAGTTAATCAGATGAAAAATGCAATTGTGACCGGGCAGTTAAAGACCGGAGAGGCACTTCCGTCTATCAGGGCGCTTGCAGCGGATTTGTCAGTAAGTGTGATTACGACAAAGAGGGCATATGAGGAGCTTGAAAAGGAAGGGCTAATCAGGTCAGTTGCAGGAAAAGGATTTTATGTCTGTGAGTACAATACAGATTACCTTAAGGAAAAACAGCTGATGATGCTTGAGAAAAGACTATGTGAAATAATAGATGAGGCGAAACAGGCAGAAGTAGATTGTGATGAGCTGGTAGAGATGCTGAGAGCGTTGTATTAAAAAGGAGGATAGTATGACAGAAATAAAAGATTCGGTGTTGGCATTTGAGGGTGTCAATGGAAAGAATAGAAAATTTAGGTTGAAAAATGTAAATTTCAGAATGGAGCCGGGGTACATATACTGCATAATCGGAGAAAACGGTGCCGGCAAAACCACACTTATGAGATGCATTATGGATGAATATGCAAGATATAAGGGGAATATTTATTTTGAAGGGACGGATATACGGGGAAGGCACAGTGAACTGATGGAGCATATAGGGGTGGTTTCTGAAGATAATGTGTTTTTTGAGGACCGCACATGCATACAGAATGTAAATATGTTAAAGATGCTTTATAAAAACCTTGATATGGACAGATTTGAGGCTATTATGAAGAAAATGAATATGCAGGAAGGAATGACATACAAGAAGATGTCGCGTGGGGAGAAAGTAAAGTTTCAGCTTGCATTTGCATTTTCACATGGAAGCAGACTGTATCTGATGGATGAGGCTACGGCAGGTATGGATCCTGTATTTCGGATTGATTTCTTTGATATCTTAAGAACGCTTATACGTGATGAAATGTGTACGGTTCTTATGACTACGCACAATACGGATGAGATTAGAAAACAGACCGATTATTATGCGGTAATGGATAATGGACAACTTGGTGAATTCAGGGAGAGTTCGTCAATGGGGAAAGCATGAAAGGGAGGCAGGTATATGCTAAAATATGATAAGAGCCAGCAGGCAGTACTTGATGAGTTTTTCAAAGAAGAAACTACATGGTATATACAGCAGGTATTGAATAACTTTCTGACAGCATTGTTTATTTTCATATCGTCAGGAATTATGATAATACCGCATCAGGTGTGGAATATTGCAGAAGATAAGGCTATGCTTTTTATTATTTATGGCTTATATTTAAGCGCAATATCAGTGTACGGGCAGACATATACAGTATATAGTGAGAGTGGTGAAGTAAAAGAACTGTATAAAGTAATCCGATGGCTGCCGGTGTCTGCATGTCAGTTCAGACTGTACAGAATAAGAAAGTGTGCGAAGTTGTGTGTAAAATGTACAGTTGCAATTATGGTAATAAGGGCATTTATTGCTGTGGGATTCATGCACAATTTCTGTATATTTGATTTAATTATACCGGTAATATTTAATCTTGCATTTCCTGTTTTATTAAGCATGGTGGCAGTTTTTCTTAGAGAAAGATAAAGCTTGAGAATGTGTTTAAGTGTATGATAAAATATGATTGAAGTGTCAAAATAAAAAATTCTGTATAGGGAAGGTATAGGATATGGTGGAAAAGTTATTTGAGGAATTATCAGAGTTACCGGAAGTTGAGGCTATTGCACTTGGAGGTTCAAGAGCAGGAGAGGTGTTTGATGAAAAGTCGGATTATGATGTGTATCTTTATTGTACCGGGGATGTCAGCGAGGAAGTAAGACGGCAGATTCTTGAAAATTATTGCAGTCACATGGAGATAGGTAATCATTTTTGGGAATATGAGGACAATTGTGTGCTGAAGAATGGAATAGATATCGATATTTTATATCGTAATCTTGACGGTTTCTGTGACGGTGTGGCAGCAGTGGTGGAAAAATATCAGGCAGGAAATGGATATACAACATGTATGTGGCATAATCTTAGAAAATGTAAGATAATTTATGACAGGGATGGCAGATTAAAAAAGGCGAAGGAACGTTTTGATGTTCCGTATCCGAAGCAATTGAAGGATAACATTATTGAACGCAATTTTAACCTTCTTGAAAAATCCATGCCGGCATATAAGTATCAGATTCTAAAGGCAGCAGGCAGAAGGGACATTGTAAGCATAAGCCACAGAACGGCAGCATTTATGGAGTCATATTTTGATATAATCTTTGCGATGAATGAACTGACCCATCCGGGTGAGAAGAGACTTGTTCAGTTGTGCAAAAAGAACTGTAAGATTCTTCCAAATAACTTCGAGGAAAATATCAACAGGCTGTTTGTGGATTTGTATACGGATTATGACCATATAAAGGACGATATTGAAGTGATTATAAGAGAGTTGGAGAAGTGCATATAAAATGAACATTATTGAGATAACGGATTTTGAAGCAGAAGAACTTGATGTGTATGCAAGACTTACGGAAAATCAATTGTTAAACAGACATGAACCACACAAGGGGATATTTATAGCGGAGAGTCCGAAGGTGATAGAGAGGGCTTTGGATGCCGGATGTGAACCCATTTCATTTCTGGTTGAACATAAGCATATCGGAGGAGAAGCAAAGTACATATTGGAAAGGTGCGGGGACGTTCCTGTATATACGGCTGAGTTTGATGTATTAACACAGCTTACGGGATTTAAGCTGACGAGGGGGATGCTGTGTGCAATGCACAGACCGGCATTAAAGACAGTAGAGGAAGTGTGCAGGGGAGCGGACAGGATAGCCATACTTGAAGAGGTGGTCAATCCTACAAATGTCGGGGCGATATTCCGTTCGGCAGCAGCCATTGGAATAGATGCGGTACTTCTTACTCCGGCATGCAGCAATCCATTGTACCGGAGAGCCATAAGGGTAAGTATGGGAACTGTATTTCAGATTCCGTGGACAATCATGGATAAGGTTACAGTGTGGCCTGAGGATGGTATGAAAGTCATAAAATCCATGGGATTTAAAACAGCGGCATTTGCACTCTCAGATGATTCAGTCAGTATAGATAATCAGGAATTGAAGTCGGAAGATAAACTGGCAATAATTCTTGGGACAGAGGGAGACGGACTTTTACATGAGACTATAGCAGAGTGCGATTATACAGTTAAGATACCGATGAACCACGGAGTTGATTCGTTAAATGTGGCGGCGGCAAGTGCAGTGGCATTCTGGGAACTAAGGAAGAAATAAAATTTGGTATTTTAATATATTGAAAACGTGGTATAATGAAACGAATGAAGAAAAAGGAGATTTGATTATGGATATGAATATTGTATGTTTGGATTTGGAAGGCGTACTTGTGCCGGAGATTTGGATTGCTTTTGCTGAGGCAAGTGGAATACCGGAACTTAAGAGAACAACAAGAGATGAGCCGGATTATGACAAGCTTATGACATGGAGACTCGGAGTACTTAAGGAGCATGGACTCGGACTCAAGGAGATTCAGGAGACTATAGCAAAGATTGATCCTATACCTGGTGCAAAAGAATTTTTAGATGAGCTCAGATCTATAACACAGGTAATCATTATCAGTGATACATTTACACAGTTTGCAGGACCGCTGATGAAGAAGCTCGGCTGGCCTACCATCTTCTGTAATTCATTGGAAGTTGCAGATGATGGAGAGATAACAGGATTTAAGATGAGAATCGAAAACTCTAAATATACAACCGTAAAGGCACTGCAGTCAATCGGATATCAGACTATAGCAAGTGGTGACAGCCACAATGACCTTGGAATGATAAAGGCAAGTAAGGCAGGCTTCTTATTTAAGAGTACAGAGCAGATTAAGAAAGACAACCCTGAGCTTCCTGCATATGAGACTTATGATGAATTAATGGCAGCAATCAAAAAAGCACTTTAAATCAGACTTACATAAAAAATTGCTCACTTCAGAATTTTGAAGTGAGCAATTTTTTCTTTTATTTTCGTTTCCATGTACGGAGGCTTAAAAGTCCCAGAAGTGGAAGTATTTCAAGACGTCCCGCAAGCATGTCAAATATTAAAACAAGTTTTGAAAATACGCTGTATCCGCTGAAATTGCATGTAGGACCTACGGCCTCAAGCCCCGGACCTATGTTATTAAAGCAGGATATAACTGCTGACATATTGGAAGTTATTGAAAATCCGTCAATGGATATCAGCAGAAAACTTGTTACTATTATAAATGTGTATCCTATAAGATAAAGGTTTGTACTTTCAAGTATTTTTTCATTTACTTTTTCACCGTTCATACGGACTATCTGAACTTTGTTCGGATAGAGAGTCTGGCGTATGTGGCGTTTAAGATTTTTAATGAGTAATAACAATCTCTGGAACTTTAAACCTCCGGCTGTACTTCCGGCACTGGCACCGATAAACATCAGACAGAGCAGAAGCGTTTTGGAAAATACGGGCCACTTGTCAAAATCTGTGGTTGCAAATCCGGTGGTAGTCATAATTGTTGATACCTGAAATGCAGCATGTCTTAAAGTTTCAGATATGCCTGAATACATATTATAGATGTTAAAAGCGATAAGTGCCGTTGCACCTATAAATATTCCGAGATAGGCACGAAGCTCCTCGTCTTTCAGGACACTTATAAAACGTTTAGTCAGTATCAGGTAGTAGCAGCTGAAATTTATACCAAAAAGAAGCATAAATACAGTTGTAACATTCTGGATGTATGGGCTATAGCTTGCCATACTGTCATTTTTGATGCCGAATCCACCGGTTCCGGCAGTTCCAAATGCCGTACATACAGAATCAAACGGTGGCATTCCGCCGGCTATGAGAAATATAAAATCAAGCACTGTCAGTGCCATATATATTCCGTACAGTGCAAGGGCTGTCTTCTTCATACTTGGAACGAGTTTGCCGACGTTTGGCCCCGGACTTTCTGCACGGAGAAGATGCATTGTGGAGCCGGTGTTGTGGTCACTCTTTGGAACAAATACCATAAGGAGAACTAAAACTCCCATGCCTCCCATCCAATGACTGAAGCTTCGCCAGAATAAAAGCCCCCGTGATAATGATTCCACATCGGGAAGTATGCTGGCTCCGGTTGTCGTAAATCCCGACACTATCTCAAACAGTGCATCAATAAATGATGGAATCTGTCTTGAAAAGAAAAACGGCAGGCATCCGATTAAACTGATAAGAATCCAGCTTAACGATACACAAATAAGTCCCTCACGGGAGTGGAATCCGCCTGACTGCTTCCGGCTTATAAATTTAAGTATGACAGAGAGAACAACGGCTATCAGTATTGAATAAAGAAATGACAGCGCAACTTTGGTTTCTCCGTCAAATAAACATATAAATGTTGAAGGCAGCATTGCAATGGCAACCAGAATTAAAATTTCTGATAAAAATTTATTTATTTTTCTATAATTCATAATTCATAATTCACGCACCTTCTACTCAAATATATCATTAAGCTGAAGTAGTACGCGTTCAGCCTTAGTTACAACAATCACAGTATCGCCAATCTGGAAAGATGATTCACCGTTTGGAATCTCGGTTTTGCCGTTATGTGTAATACTTACAATCAGGGTTCCATTTTTCAAATGAAGATTTTTCAGCGGGATACCGCAATTTTTTGTATTTTCATCTGCAACAAATTCTACAGCTTCGGCCAGACCGTTAGCTATAGAGTGGACTGATACGGCAGCACCAGCCTGATTCTTGACAGCACGCACATATCTTACTATGGTGCTGCAGCATAAGTCTTTCGGACATATGACACTTCCTACAGGAAGGTGGTCAAGAATTGCCGAATTTTCAGAGTGGCTGATTTTGGTAATAACGTGTGGGATTCCGAGTTCACTTGCATATAATGAAATGATTATATTTATTTCATCAATTCCGGTCATTGATACAAGAGCATCACATTTTGCAAGTCCTTCACTTTCCATGAGGGCGTGACTGCTTGCATCACCGCATATAATGTCTGCATTTGGAAGCAGCTCAGATAATTCCTCACATTTTTCCCTGTCCTTTTCGATTATCTGGACATGCATGCCTATCTTTAACAGACTTTGTGCAAGGTAATAGCTTGTACGTCCGCCACCGGCTATCATGACACGTCCGACCTTGTGTGTGATGATACCGAGGTTTTTAAGCAGAACTGCAAGTACGTTGGTAGGTGCGGTTACAAACACACGGTCATCCTCCTGAAATACAAAATCACCGCCGGGCATAATAGCCTGTCCGTCACGGAGAACAGCACATACAAGTACTTTACATTTAATAATGGAATCAAGATTTACAAGAGAAACATGATTCAGTCTGCTGTCTTTTTCTATACGAAGTTCAACGATTTCAACTCTGTCTTTTGCAAAGGATTCACGTTTTAAAAATCCCGGAAATTTGAGCAGACGTTCCATCTGGTGTGCCGCTTTTTTCTCAGGGTTTATAGCCAGTGAAAGAGCAAAAGTATTTCTCATCCTGAATAACTGTTCAGAATATTCAGGGTTACGGATACGGGCAATCGTGTGTATATTCGGATTAAGTGTATGTGCCGTCATACAGCACAATAGATTTATCTCATCCGCACCTGCAGTAGCTATAAGAAGCTGTGCATCTTTAATGCCGGCTTCTAAAAGAACCTTCATGGTTGCACAGTTACCCGGTACAGTCATTACATCATACTGATCTAATGTACTGTCTAAGATAGCCTGATTTGAATCGATTATTGTTAAGTCATATCCTTCGGTGGACAACTGGCGGGCAATAGCTACGCCGACTTTTCCATCTCCGGCAATTATTACTTTCATATTTTCCTCCGTTCTGAAGCGGATTAACCGCATTATTTCTTATACATTAATCAACAAGAGTATAGCATAGTTTATATTAATATGCCATAATATAAGTGTAAATTTACATTAGTTTGCAGAATAAGGAGGATTATTTATGAGTTTAATCAAAGGTTTGCACCATGTTTCAATGACATGCTGCAGTGAAAGTGAATACAATGAGGAAATAGCTTTTTACAGGGACATACTGGAAATACCGGTTTTAAGAAGCTGGGATGGCGGAGTTATGTTGAATGCCGGAAATGCTGTTATCGAGATTTTTCCAAATGGTGATGAACGTCTTGAAAAAGGAACAATAAGACATTTTTCACTGGCAACGGATGATGTGGATGAATGTATAAGAAGGGTGAGACAGGCAGGCTATCCTGTGTTTGTGGAGCCGAAAGATATAGTTATACAGACTACACCGGGATTTCCGGCAAGAATTGCGTTCTGTAAAGGTCCTCTGGGTGAGGAGATAGAGTTCTTTCAGGAAAAAATATCTTGAAAAAAAGCTCAATAAAGGATATATTTATATAATGAGCAATTTTAACATGAAGTTTATGATGTACTAATCAGAATGACATAAGAGAAAGGATGAGATGATGTGGAGTGCAATTAACGATTTTCTTGTAAGTGTGGATATTTTTGTGTGGGGAATACCTCTTATGGTATTGATTTTGTGCGGTGGAATTATGCTGACATTGAGACTTGGTCTTTTGCAGCTTAGAAAACTTCCGCTGGCACTTAAATGGATGGTAAAAAATGAAGAGGATGCTATTGGTGAGATATCAAGCTTTTCAGCATTATGTACGGCACTCAGTGCTACGATAGGAACGGGTAATATCGTAGGTGTTGCCACAGCAGTTGGAGCCGGAGGTCCGGGAGCATTATTCTGGATGGTTATCACAGCATTCTTTGGTATGGCTACAAAATATTCAGAAGGTCTGCTTGCAGTAAAATATCGTGTAGTTGCAGAAGATGGTCACAGTCTCGGAGGCCCGTTCTATTATATAGAACAGGGAATGGGCGCAAGCTGGAAATGGCTTGCAAAGCTTTTTGCTTTCTTTGGCGTGTGTGTAGGACTGTTTGGTATAGGTACATTCAGTCAGGTGAATGGTATATCAAGTGCGGTAAACGGCTTTTTTGATGCACAGAATAAGCATTGCGTAAATATTCCGTTTTTAGGAAAATATTCGTGGTCAGTCGTAATAGCATCACTTGTACTGGCATTTTGTGTAGCAGCCGTACTCGTTGGCGGAGTTAAACGTATAGCAAGTGTAAGTCAGGTCGTTGTACCGTTTATGGCTATTATATATTTTGTATTTGTCGGAGTTCTTATAATATGTAATATAGAAAAAGTACCTGATGCAATAGTTACGATAGTGAAGGCGGCATTTACACCTAAGGCAGTGACCGGTGGTGCCGTGGGAAGTATGATAGTGGCTATGCAGAAAGGTGTTGCCCGTGGAATATTCTCAAATGAGGCGGGACTCGGAAGTGCACCTATCGCAGCAGCAGCAGCCCAGACAAACGAACCGGTACGTCAGGGACTTGTAAGTATGACAGGTACATTCATAGATACAATCATAATATGTACACTCACAGGTTTGTCTATAGTTCTTACAGGTACATGGCAGGTCGAAGGACTTGAGGGTGTTGAGGTTACGACTTATGCATTCCAGAAGGGACTTCCATTTCCTGAGGAAGTTTCATCATTTATACTTATGATGTGTCTGGTATTCTTTGCATTTACGACTATTCTCGGATGGGATTATTACAGTGAGAGATGCCTTGAGTACTTAAGCGGCGGAAATATGAAACATGTTATGATGTATAGATGGGTATATATATTTGCAGTATTTATCGGACCATATATGACAGTAAGTGCGGTATGGACCATTGCAGATATATTTAACGGACTGATGGCACTTCCAAATATGATTGCGTTGTTTGCCCTCAGTGGAGTTGTCGTTAAATAGACGAAGAAGTTCTTTGATAAGAAGAAAGATTTGGAGTAATAATGAAAAAAGTAATAGGAAGAGTTATTGGTGTTATCCCTGCAGTTTTGCTGCAGGAATTGTGGTATCTGCTTATTTTATCGTGGCTTGGCAGATTTGCAACGGCTTTGAACATAGGACTTAATGTTCTGGCAGTAATATTTGTATTATATCTTATATCGAAGCGGGAAGAACCTGCCTATAAGATTCTGTGGATAGTGATTATTGTATCGATGCCGGTGCTTGGAGCCACGTTATTTTTATTTTTGGGAGATAAACATACAGGAAAGAAGCTAAAACAGAAGATTGTGATGTCTGAAAAGAAACTGGGAAATGTATTTGAATCCGGTGATGGAATAATAGACATTATAGATAAAGAAGATAAACGTATGGCACAGACACTCAGTCATGTTTCTGATGTTACGGGATTTCCGATTGTAAATGTGGATACGGTGAAATATTATCCGTTGGGTGAAAAATGTTTTGAAGATATGTGTGAGGCACTTAAGGGTGCGAAAAGTTATATTTATGTTGAATATTTTATCATAGAGGCAGGAACATTCTGGAATACTCTTGTTGATATTATGGCAGAAAAGGCAGCAGAAGGTGTGGATGTAAGGGTAATATATGATGACCTTGGCAGCATAGCTACATTTTCCGGTGTGGATATGGTAAAGCTTGTTTCAAAGGGAATAAAGTGTGTTCCGTTTAATCCGTTTTTCATCATAAAAACCCAGCTTAATAACCGGGACCACAGAAAAATTATGGTGATTGACGGTGAGGTGGCGTTCAGTGGCGGAATAAATCTTGCAGATGAATATATAAATGTTACCCATAAGTATGGGCAGTGGAAAGACATTGCCTTTCGGATAACGGGTGAGGGTGTAAAGCATTATACCTATATGTTTGTGGAATTCTGGAATGCATTTTCAAAGGATAAGATAGATGCTGAAGTGATAAGAAATTCAGGTAAGTATTGTATTGCAGGTGATAAAAAAGACAGGGTTATATGCTGCCATATTATGATGCTCCGACAAGGAGTGAGGCAGTGAGCAATGTGATGTTTATAGAGCTTTTATCTTCCGCTACAAAATATGTCTGGTTTTACACGCCGTATCTGATGCTTGGAGAGTCACTTTATGATGCATTTATACGTGCCGCCAGACGTGGTGTTGATGTGAGGATAATAATGCCTGGAATCCCTGACAAGAAGACGATATACAGAATATCAAGAAGTTATTATGGTGCTCTTATGGAGGCAGGTGTAAAAATATATGAATATAAGCCGGGATTTGTTCATGCAAAGGCATGTATAGTGGATGACAGACTGGCAGGTATAGGTACTGTAAATCTGGATTACAGAAGTCTGTTTTTGCATTATGAGTGTTATTCGCTGTTTTATAAGGCGGACATAATAAAGGATCTGAAGGCAGACTTTGAAGAGACACAGGGAAAATGCCATGAATGTGTTATGGAGGAACAGAAAAAAGGAATAGTACATGTACTTATAAATGGAGCATTGAGGGTTATTGCACCATTGTTATAAATTTAATCAAAGGAGAATATGTATTTTATGGAGAGAGAAAAATTGGTTCAAGAATAGGATTTATTCTTGTATCAGCAGGTTGTGCCGTGGGACTGGGAAATGTGTGGAAGTTCCCATACATGTGTGGTCAGTATGGAGGTGCGGCATTTATACTTATATATCTGGTATTTCTGTTTATACTGGGATATCCGATAATCGTATGCGAGTTCGCAGTAGGAAGAGGAAGTCAGAAAAGCTGTGCCACATCCTTTAAGGTGTTGGAGCCTGAGGGCAGAAGATGGCATTTGTACGGATATATGGGAATGGCAGGAAATTATCTGTTGATGATGTTCTACACTCTTGTGGCAGGTTGGATGTTGTATTACTTCTACAGATGTATTACCGGAGAATTTACAAATAAAGTTCTGACAACAACGGAAGTAAAGATGAAGTTTGATGATATGCCTTCTTGGTCTTATAGTAGTGCTGGCGGTACATTCTATATTACTTCCGGGAGCAGGAAAAGGTATCGAATTTTATCTTGTGCCTGATTTTAAGCAGATGCAGGAGAAAGGAATAGGAAATGTCATATTCGGTGCAATGTCACAGGCGTTTTTCACGCTGAGTCTGGGAATGGGTTCCATGGCAATATTTGGAAGTTACCTTGACAAGGAACGTTCGCTTGCGGGCGAATCGCTCAGCATAACGATACTTGATACATTTGTTGCCATAATGGCAGGACTTATCATAATTCCGGCATGTTTTTCATTTGGAATAGAACCTGATGCGGGACCGTCGCTTATATTTATAACTCTTCCGAATATTTTCACTAAAATGTCCGGTGGAAGAGTGTGGGGTTCGCTGTTTTTCATGTTTCTGTCATTTGCAGCACTGTCAACGGTTATAGCGGTGTTTGAAAATATTATCTCATTTGCCATAGACCTGTGGGGATGGGAAAGAAGAAAAGCTGTAGTATTTAATATTGCAGCAGTAATTATCCTGTCACTTCCGTGTGTGCTCGGATATAATATATTATCAGGTATTCAGCCGTTAGGACCGGGAACGACCATAATGGAACTTGAAGATTTTCTTGTATCAAGTAACGTTCTTCCTCTTGGCTCACTTATATATGTAATGTTTTGTACAAGCAAGTATGGATGGGGCTGGGACAACTTTATAGAAGAAGCCAATGCCGGCAAAGGTTTAAGCTTTCCGAGACGGATAAGATGGTATATGACATTTATAATACCGCTCATAATTGTGGTGATTTATCTGAAGGGATATTATGACATGTTTTCACCGCTGGGATTAAAATATCTTATTCCGTGGATGTGTGTGGCA